>JAPKMV010000630.1 GCA_026645635.1 Caldilineaceae bacterium | reverse complement strand
GCCTTCATCGAGACGCCGATCACCCGCATCGTGCCCGTGCGCAACGTCCTACCCACGGTGGACATAGGCCCGGACACCCTCTACCGCCGCGTGGGAGAAGCGCTCCGGCTGCCCGGCGACGGCTTCGTCACCGTCAACGACGTGAGCACCATCGACAAAGCCAACCTCTTCCACCGCTGGACGGCGGGCGACGGGCGCGTGTTCGTGGGGAACACCATCGACTTCAATTACACGGTCTCCGGCGCGTACTCGCTGACGCTCACCGTCACCGACCCTCAGGGCGGCGCCGGCAGCGACAGCCTCTCCGTGCTCGTCTACGACGACTTCCTGCCGCCGACGAGCAGCGCCAGCCTGGTGGGGAGCCGGCCGGTGCTCTTCGACGAGCGCCAGTCCATCGTCTCCCACGTCGGCGCGGGCGCGCAAATTCTCTACGCCGACCAGAACAGCGATGGCCCAGCTCTGTATGCCCTGACTTACCTGGAAAGCGGCAATGCCTACTGGCAGGCGCCGCTGCGCACCGGCAGCGTCGACACACTGAAGCTGATGCTGCCCTTCAGCCGCACCTATACCATCGACCGGGTGCGCATCCGCCCGCTGGTCAGCGGCAACGCGCCCACCCTGCGCGGGAGAGTCAAGAACTTCGAGGTGTGGGTCTCCGACCGGGGGCCAAACGACCCGGATTTCGTCCAGGTGCTGGCCGGCACGGCAGCCTTCAACGGCAACCTCCAGGAGTTCGTCTTTCCCGGCGGGCCAGTTCAGGCCGCCTATGTCAAGCTGGTGCTGGTGGACAACTACCGGCTGCCAGAGGACGGCCATGCGGCCACCAAGCTGATTGCCGTGCAGCAGTTCCAGGTGGTGGCGGATGCGCCCATCGGGCCGGGCGGCGTCATCGCCGCGTCGAGCAGCGCGGGCGGCGCCATCCCGGAGCGAATGATCGACCGCACAAGTCAGAGCGGCTGGCTGACAGCCAACGGCAGCAACCGGGAACAGTGGGTCAAGTTCCTGTTGGAGGGCGGCGCCACCCACCCGATCCACGCGGTGACCATCCACCCGCCGCGCAGCGCCAACGCGCCCCGCAGCTTCGAGATCCTCGTCTCGACGACGACGGACGACGATGCTGCGTTCACCAGCGTCTACCAGGGGAGCGTGCTCAACAACAACACGGCCCAGGATTTCGTGTTCCCGGAAGTCGCCGCCAAATACGTCAAGCTGCTGATTCACGACAACCACGGCGGCGCGGCGATCGGCGTCGCCGAGTTCCAGGTGCACGCGGCTGCGCTGGTGGCCGGCGACGGCTGGCTCCCCGGCGCCCGGGTCGCGCTGGCAGCGCAGGACAACTTCGGCGGCGCGGGCGTGGCCAAGATCGAGTACAGCCTCAACGCCGGCGCCAGTTGGACGCCCTACGGCGGCCCCTTCCTCCATTACGGCCAGGGCAGCCTTCAGCTTCTCACCCGCGCCACCGACCAGGTGGGCAATCTGGAAGCGCCCCACCCTGCGGCCGTCCTCCCCGTGGACCCATCGCGCAAGTGGGATCGCTACCAGGCCGGCCAGTTCGGCATCGACTGGCTCACCCTGGCCGCCAACCAGTGGTCCGGGCGCGAGCAGTGCGTCGCCTGCCACGTCCAGGGCGATGCGCTCCATGCGCTGGCGTTGGGCAGCGCCACCGGCTACACCATCGACCGCACCCGCGTCGACGGCCTGGTGCGCTTTATGACCCGCCCCGACAACCAGCGTCCCAGCGACGGGATCTGGCTCAAGAATGCCGACATGACCACCAACAGCGCACATTCCCTCTTCGGGCTGGCGCTCTACGACCGCTATGTCAGCCCCATTGCCGCCACCAACATCATCAGCGGCGTCAACGGGATGCTGCGTCGCCAGCAGGCCAATGGCCGCTGGGCCATCGACCACAACCGTCCGCCCACCAACCAGGGCGACATCCAGCCCACGGTCTTCATGATCTTTGCGCTGAAGCAGGCGCAGCAGCGGGTGGATGCGGCCACCGCCGCCACCTACCAGGCCGCGCTCGACCGCGCCGTGAACTGGCTGCTGGGCGTCAACCACGCCATGAGCGCCACCGGCTACAACCAGGACCGCAGCCTCAAGCTCATCGGCCTGGTGGAGAGCGGCATCGACCGCCGCGACCCGCGCATCGCGGCCATCCGCGACGAGATCCTGGCCGACCAGCTCGCCGACGGCGGCTGGCGCGAGGCGAACAAATATGCTTGGTCGAGCGCGTTCGCCACGGGCCAGGCACTCTACGCGCTCTGCCGCGCCGGCGTCAGCCGCTATGACCCGCATGTGGTCAAGGGGCTGGACTGGCTCATGCACACCCAGGGCGCGTATTTCGACAACAATTCCACCCACCCGGCCTACACCTGGGACGGCGCCTGGCAGCTCCAGAACACCGGGGCCGCCGCCCGCTTTGCCAGCACCCTCTGGCCCACCATCGCCCTGGCCTGTTTCGGCGAGGTGAGCTTCGAACTGAACGCCAGCCCGCCCTGGCAGTATGTGCAGCCGGGGCAGCCCGCCGCGCAGACGCTGGTCTACACCCTCACCATCGACAACACCGGCGCCGAGGAGGACAGCTTCGACCTGACTGTGAGCGGCGGGCTGCCGGGCTGGCAGGCGCAGGTGGTGGAGAATCCCCTTGCGGTCGGCGTGGACGGCCGCGGCGCGGTGCAGCTCGTGGTCACCGCGCCGCCGGGGGTGCTGCCCGGCGCGAGCGCGCTCTACGGCGTGGTGGCGACCTCGCGCAAGAATCCCGCGGTGGTGCGCCACGGCCAGGTGAGCGCCTCCGCCGGCCAGCCGCCCACCAGCGGCCATCCCACGTTGACCAGTTTCGTAGCCGGCGACGGCGAAACCCACAGCAGCCGCGCCACGATCCGCCTGGCCGCGCAGGTGCTCGACCGCGTCGAAAACCGCATCGTCGTCGGCCCGGCGGGCGGTGCGGTGAGCTTCCAGGTCGGCGGCGTGGTCGTGGGCAGCGACGACGACAGCGACGGCGACGGTGTCTTCGCCGTCGAGTGGGCGCCCGGGGCGCGCCCCGGGCTGGGCCGCAGCGACCTGCGCGCGCTCTACTCCGGCATCGACCGCGCCGAGCCGGAGAGCGACCTGCTGCCCAGCTTCCGCAGCGGCGCGCTCACCTTGCAGGGCATGGCGTATCTGACCAT
>JAPKMV010000062.1 GCA_026645635.1 Caldilineaceae bacterium | reverse complement strand
GCAGAAGTTTGACGAGGAGAGCGACGAGAATCACCCCGCCCCACCGCCCCAGTTGATCCTTGTCCGTCTGCTCCACGACCACGCCACCGTGAGCATCGACAGTTCCGGGGCGCTGCTGCACCGTCGCGGCTATCGCCTGGCGACGGCCAAGGCGCCGCTGCGCGAGACCCTGGCCGCGGGGATGGTGCTGGCCTCCGGTTGGGCCGCCCAGCCCGACGCGCCGCTGCTGGATCCTTTCTGCGGCGCCGGCGCCATCGCCATCGAAGCCGCGCTGCTGGCGCTGGCCATCGCGCCGGGGCGACAGCGGCGATTCGCCTTCATGGATTGGCCGGATTTCGACGCCGCGCTGTGGGCGCGGCTGCTGGCGGAGGCTGATGCGCAGCAGCAGGAGCGCCGCGCCGCCTTGGCGGGACGTCTGCAGATCTTCGCCTCGGATCGCGACGCGGGCGCAATTGTCCTGGCGCAGCAGAACGCGGCCCGGGCAGGCGTGGCGGAGGTCATTGCGTTCAGCCACCGTGCCCTCTCGGCCATCGAACCGCCGCCGGGGCCGGGCTGGGTCGTCACCAATCCGCCCTACGGCGTGCGCGTCAGTGCGGGCAGCGATCTGCGCAACCTCTACGCGCAGATCGGCAAGGTGCTGCGCAGCCGCTGCCCCGGCTGGCGTGTGGCGCTCCTCTGCAACGACCGCAAGCTGCTGGGGCAGACAGGATTGGCGCTGGACACCAGCCTGGGGATGGTGAACGGGGGCATTTCGGTGATGCTGGCGCGCGGCAGCGTGAGTGCAAGAGAACAGGCGACTGGCGGCTTGTGAGATTGGGGAAGCGCACCTAGAAACTGTTTGTTAAAGTCACCCACTTTGACGCAGAGGCGCAAAGATGCAGAGAAACGCACAGAACACACCGGTAGAACTCCTCTAATTTTTCTCTGCGGGACTCTGCGGCTCCGCGACTTTGCGTCAAAGTGATCTTGACAAACAGTGTCTTACCCTGCTCCGCCCGTCCCCCCATCCAGTGCGCTCTCTAACTGCTCGATCAGCCGCACCAGGTCCGTGCGCGTCACGACGCCGATCACCTGCTCGTCCTCAATCACCGGCAGCATCGTGATCTTGGTATCCAGCATCGTCTCCATCACCTCTTCCATCGGCGTGTCCGGCGTGATCGTCGCCACCCCCGGCTCGATCAGATCGCCGGCCGTGATCGCCAGCGTGTGACGCAGTTGCTCTTTGTAATGGCGGTGCTCGTCCAGGCTGAGCGGGATCACGCCGGAGAGAAAGGCGAAGTAGCGCGGTTCGCGCACCGGCGCGTTGCGCAGGATCAGGTCGTAGTCGGTCACGATGCCCAGCAGATGATTGTCGCCGTCCACCACCGGCATACCGCTGATTTGATGTTCGCGCATCCGCCGCGCCACCTCCGGAATATGCGTCTCGGGCGTCACAGTGATAGCCGGGCTGGTCATTATCTCGCGTGCTAACATGATTCCTCCGTTCGTCAGGGTTAGGTTGATGTCACGACTGCTTCATTATACCTGACCCTCGATCCGCCGCCTATCTGCCGTGGCGCATGGCGGCAGTTTCAGACTGGTATCCCCAGGATAAATTGACATGGACTGGAGGCTATGCCAAAATCCAGGATACCCTGCGCCAATCATCAATTCACTGGGAGCAAGTCTTTCATGACTGTCCACAAAGCATCAATTCACACCCCGGACTGGGTGAAGAACGCCGTCTTTTACCAGATTTTTCCGGATCGGTTTGCCCGCAGCGCCCGCAGCGCGCCGATGCCCGGCGTCACATTCAAACCGTGGGGTTCGCCGCCGGAGGATCAAGGCTTTCAGGGCGGCGATCTGCGCGGCATCGTCGATCGCCTCGACTACTTGCAGTCGCTGGGCGTCAACGCCCTCTACCTGAACCCGATTTTTGCCTCGGCCTCCAACCATCGCTATCACACCTTCGACTACATGCAGGTCGACCCGCTCTTGGGGGGCAACGCCGCGCTGCGGGAGCTGCTCGACGCCGCCCACGCCCGCGGGATCAAGGTTGTGCTGGACGGCGTCTTCAACCACGCCAGCCGCGGCTTCTGGGCATTTCATCACATCCTGGAATGCGGCGGCAATTCGCCCTACCTGGACTGGTTCACCATCCACGGCTGGCCGCTGCGCCCCTATCAGCACGACGCCGACAACCCGATCAACTACGATGCATGGTGGAACATTGCTGCGCTGCCCAAGTTCAACATCAAGAACGAAGGCGTGCGCCAGCATCTGTTGGAGGTTGCCCGCTACTGGATCGACTTTGGCATCGACGGTTGGCGGCTGGACGTGCCCGAAGAGATCGACGATGCGCCCTTCTGGCAGGAGTTCCGCCGTACCGTGAAGGAAGGCAACCCGGACGCCTACATCGTCGGCGAGATCTGGCACGAGGCGCGCGAGTGGTTGCTGGGCGACCGTTTCGATGCCGTGATGAACTATGTCTTCAGCCGGCTGGCCCTCGGCTTCTTTGGCGCCGAGACGCTCAACACCGACTACCGACCCGGCGGCTACACCCTGGTGGAGTTGGACGCGCGGGACCTGGCCGCCGGCATCCACCACATGTTCAGCATCTACTCGCGGGAAGTGGCACAGGCGCAGCTCAACCTGATGGACAGCCACGACACCGCGCGCACACTCTGGACCGTCGGCGAGGACGAGAGCGCGCTGCGGCTCTGCACCCTCTTCCAGATGACCATGCCCGGCGCGCCCTGCATCTATTACGGCGACGAGATCGGCATGACGGGCGCCAATGACCCCTTCTGCCGCGCAGCGTTTCCCTGGGATGACGAGAGCCAGTGGAATCAGCCGCTGCTCGACTTTCACCGCCGCGCCATCGCCCTGCGCCATCGCCATCCGGCCCTGCGCACCGGCGTCTTCACGGTGCTGCACGCCCAGAAAGATATCTTCGCCTTCGAGCGCCGCCTGGGTGACGAGGTCGCGATTGTCGTCTTCAACCGGGGGCGGCTGCCCGCGACGATCGACCTGCATCTGCCGACGGCTGCGGACGAAGGCCGTCTCTTTCACCCGGCGTGGAACGGCGCTGCGCGCCAGGTCGCCGGTCAGTGGCTGAGCAGCATCGAGACGCCTGCGCGCGCTGCCGTTGTGCTCACGACGACGTCGCCATGAGCCAACAGCCCGCCGACCTCTGGACGAGCGAACGCGAGCCGCCCGCCGCGCACTCCTGGCGCACGCGCTGGCGGCGCATGGCGGCGCGGACGCAGCCCACGGTGCAGTCGGCGCCCCAATCGGCGGCGCAGTCGGCGGTGTTCAACGCCCAGTTGTGGATCGACCAGGCGCCGTGGCGCCCGGCCGCGCTCTGGTCGGTCGCTGCGGGTCTGCTGGCGGCGGGGCTGTCCAACCGAACGGCGCCGCTGGACTGGCGCGAAGTGCTGCTGCTGCTGCTCCTGGCCGACCTGCTCTGGGGCGGCATCTGGCGGTTGGCCGGCGGGCGTACTGCCCTCTCCGCACTGCCCGCGACCGCCGGCAGGCAACCCGCCTGGCTGCCCTATGTACAGCCCGGGGCGCCTGCAGCGCGGCTGCTGAGCGGCGACGACACCGACCTGTGGGCCTATGCCGTGCGGGTGGGCGCGCCGACGGCCCTGCTTGCCCTGCTCGTGGCCGCCGTGTTGGGGACATCGGCGCTGGCCCTCACCGGCGTCGCCCTCCTGGTGGCGGCGCTCGGCTGGACCATGCGCCGCACCTTGCAGCGCACCCCAATCCTGCTCGCCGCGTTGATGGCGATTGGCCTGCCCTGGTTGCTGACGCTGCTGCAACTGCAAACGCCGGTCACGCGCGAGGGTTGGCTGGCGGGCCTGGCGCTGCTGGCGCTGTGGACGGTGCATCACTGGGGCGAGTTGCGCGCCACCGCCGACATCCACGACTGGCTGGGGCTGGCGCTGATGGGTGGCAGCGAACTTGCGCTCTGTCTGCTGTTGATTGTGGCGCAGGCGCCGCTCTGGTTGGCGCCCATCGTGGTGCTGCTGCTGCCCACCTGGTTGCTTGTGCAGCGCCGCGGTGCGCTGGCGCGGGTGCGCTTTCTGTGGCTGGCGGCCATGTTGTTGAGCGCCGCCGCGCTGGGGCAGGTGGGATAACCCAATAGCGTCGAATGAAAACGATATCTTGAGGAGGAAGTAGATGCAGCGTAACCACGTGAATGCAGGCGTGGAGGGTGACGAAGAGCTGCCCGTCATCGTATACCGGCATTTCACCATCGACGAGCTGCGACGCGACGCTGAAGTGGTCGCCTTCTTGCGCTCGGCCAACGCCAACATGAAGGCGATGGGCTACACCGAGCACGGGCAGCGCCACGCCGGACTGGTCGGCAACATCGCCCAACGCGTGCTGGAATATCTCGGCTACGACGAACGCACCTATCAACTGGCGAACATCGCCGGTTATCTGCACGACATCGGCAACACCGTGCACCGCGAGAACCACGCGCTGAGCGGCAGCCTGATCGCCTGGTCGATTCTGAAGCGCATGGGCATGGCGCCGGCAGAGTGTGCGCTGGTAATGAACGCCATCGGCAACCACGAGGAGGAGCGCGGGCTGGCGACCACGCCTATCTCCGCCGCCGTCATCATCGGCGACAAGGCCGACGTGCACCGCAGCCGTGTGCAGAACCCATCCATGCAGGATTTCGACATCCATGACCGGGTGAACTACGCCGCCACGCGCAGCTTTGTGCGCGTCAAGCCGGAGGAGAAGGCGATTGCCCTGGAACTGGAGATCGACACCCACTACGCCGCGGTGATCGAATACTTCGAGATCTTTCTCAGCCGCATGACGATGATGCGCCAGGCGTGCGAATTCCTGGGCTGCAAATATCAACTGGTCATCAATGAAACCCAGTTTGCCTGACGACTGAAGTCTGTACTAGAAGGAACGCACCCCAGCGCCGCGTGCGTTAGCTTCAATGGCGCAGCAAGCGCCGCTGAAGCCTGCCCACGCCGGACGCCAAACCGTGTAACTGCTGATGCCTGACGTATTTGCTTCACTGTATCGCCTATTTGACTGGCGCAACCTGCTTGATCTGCTGCTGGTAGGGCTGGTCATCTTCATGCTGCTGCGCGTCTTTCGCGGCACACAGGCGCTACAGTTGCTGCGCGGCATCCTGATCGTAGCTGTGGTCATCGCCGCGCTGCGGCTGGTGATCGACCTGCCCGCCTTCAACTGGCTGGTGCGCAACAGCCTGCCGATGATCGTCTTTGCGATCCCGGTGATTTTTCAGCCCGAACTGCGTCGCGCGTTGGAACGGCTGGGCCGTTCCGCGCCACTCTGGACGCGGCGCGGCGACACCACCCGTACCCAGGGCGTGATCAACGAAGTCGTGCGCGCGGTGGAGTTCATGGCGCAGCGCCGCATCGGCGCGCTGCTGGTCTTCCAGGGCGTCACGCCGCTGGGCGACATCACCGACCGCGGCGTGCGTCTGGACAGCGAAGTCAGCTACGAACTGCTGACGACGATCTTTTTTCCAAACACGGCGCTGCACGACGGCGCGGCGGTGCTCGCCGGCGACCGGGTGGTGGCGGCAAGTTGTGTGCTGCCGCTCACCGACCGCGAACTGTCGGACTCGCAGATGGGCACCCGGCACCGCGCGGCGCTGGGCGTCTCCGAACAATCCGATGCGCTGGTCGTCGTCGTGTCGGAGGAGACGGGGCGCATCTCGGTGGTGCGCAACGGCCGCATCGTGCGCATCGACGCGCGGCGGCTGCGCACCGTTTTGAGTGACTTTTATTCGACGCTGTAGCGTGACGAGTGACGCACGATGGGTGCTTTTGTCTGCATCCATTGCCCGTCAAGCGTCACCCTGGTGACCAATCAATGCTAGGACAGGACACAGCCGGCGAACGTGGGCCGGACGAACCAATCGACGAGAACCTGCTCGAAGAACTCCAACTGAGCGGGCGGACGCAGAACGGCGCACCGCGGCGAGGACCGCGACTGCGCGTGCGCCGCACCGACCTGGGGCTGCTGCTGGCTGCGCTCGGCCTGGCGCTGGTGATCTGGCTCGTGGCGATCAACGAGGAAAACCCGCTGATGACGCAGGAGCTGCAGAGCAGCGTGCCGGTGACGGTGCTGGGTCTGGGCGAGAATCTCGCTGTGGTCGAGGATCTGTCCGACGAAGCGGTGCGGCTGCGGCTGCGCGCCCCGCGCAGTTCGTGGCAGGGCATCGACCCCACCGACTTTCGCGCCACCCTTGACCTGACCGGGCTTGGCCCCGGCGAGAGCACGGTGCCGGTGCGCGTCGTCAGCCGTGACCCGCAGGTGACGATTGTCGATGTGCAGTTGCCGCAGATCACCGTGTCGCTCGACCCGCTGCTGCGCAAGGAGGTGCCTGTTCAGGCCGACATCATGGACGGCACCGCCTTCGGCTATGATTGGCAGCCGGCCATCCTCGAACCGGTGACGGCCACCGTCAGCGGCCCCGCCTCCCAGGTGCAGCAGGTGAGCCGCGCCCGCGCCGAGGTCTATCTGCGCAATGCCAAAAGCCAGGTTGAGCGCAACGAAACCATCGTCGCGGTGGATGCGCAGAACCGGCCGGTGGCCGGGGTGCGTGTCGAGCCAAACCTCACCCATGTGCTGGTGCCGGTGGAGCAGTGGCCGGGGCGCAAAGAGGTGGCCGTGCGCGTCAAGCTGGCCGGTCGTCCCGCCGACGGCTACCGGCTCAACAGCGTCAAGGTGGAGCCGTCCACCGTCGTGCTGCTGGGCGACAGCGACGCGCTCAGCCAGGTGCCCGGCTACGTCGAGACGGAGACGCTGTCGCTGGCGGGTGCAGCCAGCGATGTGCGACAGCGGCTGTCGCTGCTGCTGCCCGCGGGCATCACCTCGTTCGACGGCAACACCGTGATCGCGTCGGCCGGCGTCACCGCCATCGAAGACGGAATGACGATCACACAGCCGCTGGTGCAGCAAGGGCTGAGTCCCGGGCTGACTGCGGACAGCGCGCTGCGCGAGGTGGACGTGATCCTCAGCGGTCCGGTGCGCTCCTTGAGCGCGCTCAACCAGGATGACATCTTCGTGATCCTGGATTTGACCAATCTGATCGGTGGGACGCATATTGTCAGACCGCGCGTGGTGCTGCCCGGCGAGTTTACGCTGGAAGGCGTGATCCCGGAGACGGTGGAAGTGGTCATCCGCCAGCAGACGGAAAGCGCAGAGCCGGACGAACTGGCGCTGCCTGCGCTGCCGCTTGACGCCGACGCCACGCCAGAGGCCGACGCCACGCCAGAGGCCGACGCGGACGCCGCCGCCAACAACGGCAGCGAGCTGACGGCAACCAGCCCGATTACCAATGCGGCCAGCAGCACGGCCACTGCGCCGCTGACCAGCACACTGGAAATTTCGCCCGCCCAAACCGGCGGACAAGCGCCTTAGCGCGATCGAGAAAAAACCTGATGCAACAACGCAAACCGGTGGTGGCGCTTGTAGGCCGCCCCAACGTAGGAAAATCAACCCTCTTCAACCGCCTGATCGGGCGCCCGACCGCCATCGTCGAGGACATCCCCGGCACGACGCGCGACCGCATCTACGGCGACAGCTTCTGGAACGGCGTCGGCTTCATCGTCATCGACACGGGCGGCCTGGAAGCGCCGGAGGCGATGGCCGACGAGCGGCGCACCGCCACGCCGCAGGCCGGCTCCGATTCGTCGCGCTTTCTCACCTTCATTCAGGCGCAGGCCAGGCTGGCCATCGAGGAGGCCGACGCCGTGATCCTGGTGGTGGATGGCCGCGACGGGCTGACCGCCGGCGACGAAGAGGTGGCGGAGGTGCTGCGCCAGTCGCTAAAACCGGTCTTCCTGGCCGTCAACAAGGCCGAGCATCAACGGGTGCAGCAGGACGCCGTCGAATTCTGGGGGCTGGGGCTGGGCGAGCCGTATCCCATCAGCGCCTACCACGGCGATGGCGTGGGCGACCTGCTGGACGAGTTGGTGAAGGTGCTGCCCGCCTATCCTGCGGAAGAAGAGGAGAGCGGCGCCGTCGGCATCGCCATCGTCGGCCGGCCCAACGTGGGCAAGAGCAGCCTGCTCAACGCGCTGACCGGCCAGGAGCGCGCTATCGTCAGTGACATCCCCGGCACGACGCGCGACCCCATCGACATGACGATCATGTACGACGGGCAGCCCATCACGCTCATCGACACCGCCGGCATCCGCCGCCGCGGGCGGGTGGAGCAGGGCATCGAGCAGTACAGCGTGCTGCGCAGTATGCGCGCCATCGACCGCGCCGATGTGGCGCTGCTGGTGATCGACGCGCTGGACGGCGTCACCGCGCAGGATACGCATGTGGCGGGCTACATCCTGGAAAAGTACAAGAGCGCGGTGGTGGTAATTAACAAATGGGACGCGCTGGAGAAAGACAGCAACACCCTGCACGAGTATGCCAAAACAGTGCGCGAGGCGCTCAAGTTTATGGATTACGTGCCGGTGATCTTTATCAGCGCCAAGACGCGCCAGCGCATTCACCAGGTGCTGCCGACTGCGCTGCGCGTGGCCGAGGCGCGGCGCCATCGCCTGAGCACGAGTGAGGTCAACGAATTTCTCCGCGCTGCCTACGATGCGGCTCAGCCGCCCTCGCGCCAGGGGCGCGCGCTGCGCATCTACTACGGTTCACAGGTCGAGACCGAACCGCCCACCTTTGTGATCTTTGTCAACGACGATGATCTGGTGCATTTCTCCTACGAGCGCTATCTGGAAAACCGGCTGCGCGCCTATTATCCCTTCGAGGGCACGCCGCTGCGCATCTTCTTCCGGGCGCGGCGCCATGCCGACGAGAAGAATTAGGCGGCTATGCAGCGGCTTCGGGCATACAGCGTCGAGCTGGTGCTGGTCGGCATCTTGCTGGCGGCGGTCTTCTTCTTCGGCTATCTGGGCTATGGTCTGCTGCGCCCGGAGATCATCGACGAGCCGTTTTCCGGCGAGAAGGCGCAGGCCAACGTCGCGCGACAGCTTGAGTTTGGCGTGCGCAGCACCGGCGCCGAAGGCAATCAACGCACGGGCGACTGGCTGATCGAGCAACTGCGCGTCCTGGGCTGGGACGTCGTGATCCAGCCCATCACCATCGGTGATACGCTGTCGGGTCGCAACATCATCGGCATCCGCAGTCCCGGTCAGGCGGGCGCGCCGGTCGCGCTCCTTACCACCCATTACGACACGCGCCTGGCTGCGGACGCCGACCCGGATCCGGCGCAGCAGATGCAGCCGACGCCCGGCGCCAATGCCAATGCCGCGGGCGTCGCCGTGCTGGTGGAACTGGCGCGCACGCTGGATGTCGACGCCACCGGCCACACCCTCTGCCTGGCCTTCTTCGACGCCGAGGCCAACAGCGGGCTGCCGGGCTGGTCGCCTCACATGGGCAGCCAGATCTTCGTCGACAGCCAGCCGGAGAGCGTGCCGCGCTGTGCGGCGCCGCAGTTCGTCGTCGATCTGGATCAAGTGGGTGCGGAAGGTCAGGTCTTCTATCAGCGCGCCACGGATGACCGCACGCTGCAAGGCGCCCTGTGGCAGACGGCCGCAGAGCTAGGCTGGGGCGACACCTTCCAGGCAGAGATCAAGCCGCCGTCTGTGGATTACCCGACGCCCTTCGATGAGGCGCAGATCGATATGATCCACATTTTCGGCGCCGACTATCCCTACGCCGCCACGACGCTGGACACGCTGGAACAGGTCAGCGCGGCTACTTTGGAAAGGGTAGGGCGCACGCTGGAAGTTTGGCTGGAGGGTGGGGAAGGATAGACCGCGGATGCGACGGATTTGGCGGATTCTCGCGGATAAAATCAGAAAAATCCGTGTAAATCCGCCGCATCCGCCTAATCCGCGGTCTATCAGTAACGCAACTCCAGCAGCCACCAGCGCTGGCCGTCCCACTGGAAGCGCCAACGATCGTTGCCCAGGGTGGCCGTGGCGATGTCGCCTTCCCTTTGCGGTGAAAAGGCGGGCGGTGTGGCAAAGGCCGGCGGCGGGCTGGGAAAGACCGCCAGGTCGTAGCGGTCGAGAATGGCGGCGCGGCCCTGCCAGATGAAGTCATCCGCCGTCTCCACTGTGCCGCGGCTGTCCACGATGCGCGCGTCGGGCGCCCACAACTGCGCCAGGAGCGGCCGGTCGCCGCGGATCGCGGCGTCCCGTTCGGCGGCGACGAGCTGCGGCAGCGCGATTTCTGCGTCGGCGGTGACAAAGGCCGGCGCGGTCGGCGTAGGCTGGGGCGCCGGCGTGGGGAGCACTGGCGCCGTGCGCGCACAACCGGTCAAGGCCAGCAGCGTCAGCAAAATAGCCCATAGCTTTGGCATTTGCGTTGATCCCCTCTATACTCAGCGTTCAGTCACAAACCTGATTTCTGTCAGCAACCAGGTTTGTTGCGACGGCAAGGTTGTTACAAACCCGTTGAGGCGCAGGCAGGAGAAAGGCGGTGGCGGCAGCGCCCCTCGCCCCTCGCAACTCGCCCCTCGCAACTCGAAGGAGTTCGGCATGAATCCAGTCATCTTTCAACTCGGCCCCTTTTCCCTGCACTGGTACGGCGTCTTTATCGTCGGCGGCGCAGTGTTGGGAACGTGGCTGGCCTCGCGCACGGCGGCCAAGGCCGGCGAGAACCCCGATCACGTCTGGAACATGCTGGCGTGGGCGTTGGTCATCGGCATCATCGGCGCACGGCTCTACCATGTTTTCAGCACACCGGCCAACGGCATCGGCTTCGAGTATTATCGACAGAACCCCATCGAAATCATCAATTTCTGGAGCGGCGGCTTCCGCGGTCTGGGCATTTACGGCGGGCTGGTGGGCGGCGTGCTGGCCATCGCCGGCTATGCCTGGTGGAAGAAGCTCG
>JAPKMV010000629.1 GCA_026645635.1 Caldilineaceae bacterium | reverse complement strand
GAAGCTGAATGGGAAAAAGCGGCGCGCGGCGTGAATGACACCCGCATCTTCCCCTGGGGCGATCAGGCGCCAGACTGCACCCTGGCCAACGTCTTCTCCTGCTACGGGGGCAGCAGCCCGGTGGGGCACTACCCGGCAGGTATAAGCCCCTATGGTCTGTTTGACATGGCCGGCAATGCCCAGGAATGGGTGGCAGACTGGTACGATCCCGCCTACTATGCGAGCGCACCCGCCATTAACCCGCCGGGGCCGAACGGGGGCACCGCACGGGTGACCCGCGACGGCGCCTGGGACCACTATGTCTCCATCCATATCCGCACTTCAGAACGGGGCGTCCGCGAACCCGACATTACCTGGTTCAACACGGGCATGCGCTGCGCCGCCGACGCGACAGGCGCCCCAACCCCAACCCCGACGCCTTTCGGTCCGACGGCTACTCCTTCGCCTACCAGCACATCCGGGGGGCCGACCAATACGCCCACGCCCACACCGGGCGGACCGACGAATACGCCATCTCCCACGCCAACGCCGGGCGGGCCGCCATTTACGCCGACCCCCACGGTGACGCCAACGCCAGGCGGGCCGACGGAGACGCCATCCCCAACACCCACGCCGGGCGGGCCGACGAACACACCGTCTCCCACACCCACGCCGGGTGGGCCGACATTCACGCCGACGCCCACACCCACGCCGGACGGTTCGCCGCCCACGGTGACGCCGACGCCAGGCGGGCCGACGCCCACACCCACACAGGGGCCGACTGTGCAGCCCACGCCCACCGCAACGCCCACAACGCTGCCGCCGACCCTCACGTCAATCCGCCCCACTCAGGGGCAGAACGACCTGGTGACGACCATCGAGGTCTACGGCGCCAATCTGCAGCCGATGCACTCTTACTGGCTTGGTATGACGCCGCTGCCCGCCATTTTCCTGGATCCAGGTCATGCCAGCGTCAAGGCCCCCAGCGGACTGCCGGCCGGCGTCTACGATCTCAGCGTCCGCGCCGGGAACCAGGTGCTGGCCACACTGCCCGGCGCCTTCACCGTGCTCGAACGCCAGTCGACCGATGACCTGGTCTCCGACCCGGCCTTTCTGTGGGCTGACCCGGTCGCGCCGCGCCAGGCGGAGCCGGCACAGTTGGGCTTGACCGTGCAGCGTCTTGGCGGCAGCAGTGGCGTCAACCTGGTGCAGGTGCGCTTCCTGGTGCAGCAAGGGAACCAGGCGCCGATGGAAATTGGCAGCGGCATTGTGCCGGCGCTCGGCGTCGACGACAGCGCCAGCACCTCCGGGGTGCCCTGGACACCGGGCGCCAGCGGCGTCTACACCCTGACCGCCCTCATCGATCCCGCCAACCAGATCGCTGAGACCGATGAAGGAAACAACCAGGTCAGCCGCACCATCACGGTGCTGCCACCGGCGCAGGACGCGCAGCCGCCGGTGATCGACAGCTTCGCCGTCAACCAGGGCAGCCTCACCACCGACAGCCAGAATGTCACCTTGAACACGGTGGCGCATGACCAACCCAACGGCGCCGGCCTGGGCTACGTCATGTATGTCGAGATGCACTGGAGCAGCGGCGCACAGACCTGGGTGCCGATCCAGTTCACGGAGTGGCTGCCCTACGGCGGCGCGCACACCTGGCAGATGCACCCGGCGCCGGGCATGCGCTACTTGCAGGCGTGGGTGCGCGACCTGGCCGGCAATATTGCATCTGTTGCAGCCAAGGCGCTGATCAACTACGTGCCGGCCACAGACACGCTGCTCTCCGGCGAAACCCGCATCTTCCGCCTCTACGTGGAGGCAGGACATTGCCTGCGGGTGGACCTGACGCCAGCAACCGGCGACCCCGACCTCTACGTCTGGCCGCCCGGCTATCAGCCGGGGCAAACCTACTGGTACAGCATTGCCGGGCCTGGCCAGCCGGACCAGGTCGAGATCGTCGCGCCTGTCACGGGGCAGTATCAGGTCGAAGTGGAGGGCGTGGAGACGACCACCTTCGCCGTCGGGGTGGCGATCACCGCCGGCTGCACGCGGGCAGCGTCCGCACCGGCGGCGGCGCTGGCCAAGACGCCGCGCAGCAGCCCGCGCGTCAGCACGACCAGCGAGCCGGCCGGCGCCCTGGCCTTGCCGGAGCAGACCGTCGCGGTGCAGCGCGCCTATCTGCCGAACGTCACCCGGTAGCGCCGGCAAAGGCAGGGAAGCGGGGGATGGCTTCCCTGCCTTTGCCGGCCCGACGTGAGGCACAGAGGATGCGCGGCAATCGCCCCTTTGCGGTTTTGCCTACACTGCCTGGTACAAGCGCAGGGGGTGACACGGGGCGTTCCCGTGCCGCCCTCGGCATCGAATTGTTCGGCCTCAACGCCATAAGCCGCCTCCTCTGCTGCCAACGCTCAAGGCGTGCAGTTTTGTAATCGGGCTACCCAAATGCGCTTGCGTGTGCTATACTCCCGTTACGCTCTGCGGCTTCCCCTGGTAAGCGCTTGTTTCCGGCGTGACCCGGCTGCCGCCCTGATGACAATCCGACAACCAATGACCCTGCCAATGGCGAACCCGCCTCAAGCATACCTGAGATCGGCCAGATAGCGACGCACACATGGACGTCTTTACCCTGCGGGACCGTGTCATCACCGATTACGCGGAATACATCAGCAGCTTTATCAAGATCGCAGACCCGGACATCAGACAGCATGTTCAGGCGGAAATCCGCAACGGGCTGCTCTGGCCGCAGCCCCTGCTCCAGTTGAATCCCAGTTTTGAGCCAGGCAAGGGAATCGGCGAACTGGTGACAGCCGGCGCGCTGCACCCACAGTGCAGCGCAATCTTTCGACAAAAGGATGAGACGGGCAGCGGCCCACTGTTGTCCCTGCACCTGCACCAGACGGAGGCCATCTACGCCGCCAATGCCGGCGACAGCTATGTCGTCACCACTGGCACCGGCTCTGGCAAAAGCCTCACCTACATCATTCCCATCGTCAACCATGTGCTGCGCACAGGCAGCGGCGCCGGCATCCGCGCCATCGTGGTCTATCCCATGAATGCCTTGGCCAACAGCCAGGAAAACGAATTGGAAAAATTCCTGAAACGTGGCTTCCCAGGCGGCGCACCTGTGACGTACCGCCGCTACACCGGGCAAGAGTCCGACCAACAGCGGGCCGAGATCATCACCAATCCGCCCGA
>JAPKMV010000628.1 GCA_026645635.1 Caldilineaceae bacterium | reverse complement strand
CCTCGCGGGCCAGGCTGGACAGGAAGATGTTGACGTTGACGTTGGCTGGGAAGCCGCCGCCCTGGGCGCGCACCTGCGTTCCCGGCCCGCCGGACGAGGGATTCACGTCCAGATAGGGTACGGGCGCCGCCGTGGGCCGCGGTGCGGTCACGTCGAAGTCAGCGCTGGCCGAGATGCCAAAGTCCGCAGTCGCCACCAGCAGCGCCAGTCTACCCGGCGCGATGGGGCGGCCGTCGGGCCAGGTGGAGGGCAGGGTGAACGCCATTGCGCCGACGCCGTTGCGATCCGTGACCGTGCTGGCGTAGACTGCGGCGTTGGCCGCGCGGGCCGAGACATAGCCGCCGATGTAGAGATTGACCGCCGTGTTGCCGGGGAAGCCGCCAAAGTTGACGGTGATCTGTGAGCCGACCGGTCCGGAAGACGGGTTCGCCGTGGCAAAGAGCGACCGCGTCGGCGTCGGTGTGGGTGGCCGCGGCGTATTGGTGGGCGTGGGGCTATGCACCTGTTCCCACCAGAAGTAGACGAAGGCCGGGCCGCGGTTCTGGTAATACTCGACGCGGATTTCCCGGCTGCCGCTCAGATGGCGTTCAGCGCTGTAGGTGGTGTTGCCGCTCATGTCGCGCCACTCGTCGATGATGCGGTCGCCGTCGATGAAGACGCGGATGCCGTCGTCCGAGCGCGTGTTGAAGCGGTACGTCCCCGACGCGAAGTCGATGCGCCGCGTCCAGCGCACAGAGTACTCCTCCGTGCCGATGCCCGGCGCGGGCGAGCGGAAGCTCCAGTCGAAGTCGATGGCGCGGTCGTTGCGCACGACCAGCGGTGCGCCGCTCAGGAAGCGGTTCGGGAAATACTCCCCGCGCCAGTCCGGGAAACCGGGCGGCGGCGCAGGCTGCAAGTAATCCCAGGTGACGCGGATCGAGTTGGGCGTTGGGCCGCCGTAGTAATCCACCTGCAAGTAGTGCGAGCCGGCGCCCAGGAAGCGGTCGACGACAAAGGGCTGACCGGCAGCGGGCGCCCAGGCATCCAACACCAGCCGGCCGTCGATCCAGAAGCGCACGCCATCGTCGGCGTTGATGACAAAGCGGTAGGTGCCCTCATTGAAGAAAATCGCCCGCGTCCAGCGCACCGAGAAGAAGCTGGCCGGCAGACCGGGCGCCGGCGCGCTCGCGCCCCAGTTGAAGTCAATGGCCGGGTCGTTGCGCACCAATACCGGATAGCCCGCCAGCGATGGGTTGGCGAAATAGGCGCCGTTCCAGGCTGGGTACGACGGCGTGGGCGGCGGTGGCGGCGGCGGTGTTGTTGGCCGCACCGTCGGCAGCGGCGGCGCAGGCACGACTGGCGCCGTGCCGCGGAAGTCGGTGTAGGGACGCGCCACCCAACCCAGCAGCGCGGGTGGCGTCTGCACATAGAGCCAGTAGGCGTCGGCGGACTGGCCGAGCACCAGCAATTCGGCGCCGCGAGACAAAGTAGTGATCACCGGGAAACGGTTGCCGGGGCCACTGCGCAGGTTCAGCCCGGCGCTGATCACCCGCGCCATGTTGCCTGGCGCCATGCTGGAAGCCGGCGTGGGGGTGGCCGTCGGCGCGGTCGGCGCAGTCGTGGTCAGCACGGCCGTGGGCGCGGGCGTACTCTCGCCGGTGCTGAACGCAAAGGCCACCGCCACCGTCGCCTCTGTCTCCAGCGAGCGGGCAACCACTGCCAGGTCGGTGGCATCCTGCCAGAAGATGTCCAGCGGCGCGACAAAGGCGCCATAGAAGCGGCCGTCGTCGTCCACGGTGAAGACCAGCACGGGCGCCTCAAGGTTTTCTTCGCCGCGCTTGCCTTCCAGGTTGACGTAGACAATCTCGCCCGGGCGCCAGCCCGCGCCGGCTACCGTCACCTCAGTGCCCGAAGCCGCCTCCATCGGAGCGATGGCGATCACCGGGCCGGTCACCACATCCGGCAGCAGCGGCCCCGCCTCGTCGGCCACCACCGGGCGCACGACGCAGCCCGAAAGCGCCAGCATGGCGATCAGCAGCGCCAACAGCGGCAGCCAGCGCATCCTTGTTGTCTCGATCAGATTCTTGCGCATAATGTCCCCTCTACTCGCATGATTCGACGGAAGTATACGTTTTCCCAACGCGCTAACGCCGTCTGCGCGATGAATGTTCCACGAACAACCTTTGTTTCAGAAATTTTCTTGCGCGCCGATTTTGTCCGGCGGCATTGACGAACCTCTCCTGCACTGACTATAATCCAGGCAGGCAGAACGCTTGTTGCGTGGCCGTTCTGACTTGCCCATCATCATGCTATACTTGGAGCGGGCATAGGGTGTGGTTTCTCACCCTCCCACCCCCTCACCCTCTCAGCTTATCGGGTATAACCAGACTGCCAGAAGTGGCGAACCTGCAGGCTGTCGCGTCTGGCCAGATTGTGGAATGAGTGCAGCATGTTCTACTTTATCGTGCGCGTTGGCGTCAATGTGTTGGCGCTGTGGCTTACCTTCATGTTGTTGCCGGGGCTGACGCTGGACGTCGACCCCCAAAACGAGCTGACGCCTGAAAACTTCATGGTGCAGCGCGGCGAAGAGGCCGCCATAGCGGTGTCTGTCGAGATGGCGGACGCACCGACGGCGCTGCCAGGCGCTGAACCTGCGGCAACGCCTTCGACAACATCTCTCATCATCACCGGCGCCACATCGACCGAACCGCCCTCCGGCGCGCTCAATGGCAGAACGCTGACCCCCTCCGAGGTGCAGTGGTGGCTTGGGGTGATCGAGATCGTGATTGAGTTCCTGGTCTATATCTTCCTGGCCCTCGCGTTTGCGTTTTGGAACTGGCTGCTCTGGCCGCTGGTGCTGGCGCTCACCGGTCGCCTCCTGCTCTGGTCGTTCGGGCTTTTTCTCATCGTCATCAACGCCGTGTTGTTCTATGGCGTGGCGCTCTTTGCCGGCGGCGAGAACGTGATCATCGACGAGCCGGTGTGGTTCTGGGCATTGGTCGGCGCCACACTGTTTACGCTCCTGCTGGTGCTGCTCGAAGGCATCACCGGGCTGGACAGCCCGCTCAAGGACAAGGCCAAGAAACGGCCGGGCTATTGGCGCATGATCGGCAAGCTGACCTTTGGCGGGCGCAACATCTTCGCCGAGAACCTGCGCATCGCCCAGTCACTGGACACCATCGTTCGCTATCTGAAAGACAT
>JAPKMV010000627.1 GCA_026645635.1 Caldilineaceae bacterium | reverse complement strand
TAGACCGCGGATTTGGCGGATGCAGCGGATTCTCGCGGATAGGAGTAGAGCACGGATCGAGAGAATGAACGGATTTGATCCGCGAAAATCCGCCTCATCCGCCAAATCCGCGGTCTATCGCCTCTCAATTCACACTCGTATACTCCACCTGCGCCGGCGCGAAGCTGCCCACGGTGATCTGCGCCACGTCCGAGCGCTGCGTGGGGCCGCCGGGCGTCTGCTCGCCTTCCAGCCAGAAGCGATGCTGGCCGGCTTGCAGCGGCCACTGCGCCCGCATCCGCGCCGCGCCGCTGGCCGTCGCCAGCACGCCGCTGTCGCTCATCAGGCGCAGGCTGTGCCAGGCGCTGCTGTCCGCCGTGAAGCCGGCCACTTCCAACTGCTGGCTGGCCGGCGACGTGCCCGGGTGCAGTTGGTAATTGGTGAAGGAGGCCGGCGCCGTCAGCACCAGCGGGCCGGACGGCGCGGCGCTGGCAGCGACAGTCTGGCTTGGCGCGCGCGCAATCCCCTGGCTCACCATCCAGTCGTGATATTCCGGCGGCAGCAGCCAGAAGACGCGGCTCACCCGGCGCGTATCCGGTGTGGCCGCGGTGGCCGGCTGGCCGGTGGCGCTGTCCAGCACGATGCGCTGAAACTGGTTGTCGGGCTGCGTGGGCTGCGTGCCGGGGATGAACCACTCCCAGCGGGTGCGCGGGCATTCCGGCGTGGGCAGCAGCCCGCTCGGCGCGCAGATTTCGGTTTCCACCAGCCCCGCCGGGCGCGTGAAATCGGCGGGCGCGGTCGGGTGCGCCAGCAGCATGATGTCATGCCAGATCGGGCCGGCGCCGTCCACGCCGCTCACGTCGAGCATGGGTGCGTTGTCGGCGTTGCCCACCCACACGCCGACGATGCGTTCTGTGGAGTAGCCCACCGTCCAGTTGTCGCGCCAGTCGGTCGTGGTGCCCGTCTTCACCGCCGCCGGGAAGGGCAGCTTGAGCACCGAATTGGCGCCAAACGCCGGCATCCGCGCCACGTTGTCGGCCAGAATGTCGGTGATGAGCCAGGCGGTTGAGGGGGAGAGTAATTGCTGGGATTGGGAGATTGAGCGATTGGGAGATTGAGAGATTGGTCCGCTTGCGGATCTATCTCCCAATTGCGTAATCTCATAATCCCCCAATCCCATAATCTCTCCAATCGCCCGCGGCGCGACCGACCTGCCGTCATCAAAAATGCCATACGCCGCAGTAAGTTCCAACAAGCGCACGTCGCCGCCGCCCAGGGTGAGGGCGAGGCCGTAGCGGCCGGTGAAGGTGCGGATGCCGGCCTGCGCGGCCAGGTCGCGCAGGGTGTCCACGCCGATGCGCTCCAGCGTCGCTACTGCTGGGATGTTGTAGCTGTTGGCCAGCGCGGTGCGCACGCTCACGGGGCCGTGAGCCAGGCGGTCGTAGTTCTGCGGGCGATAGGCCGCGTTGCTGCCGTCGGCGTTCTCCACGTAGAAGGTGGTGGGCAGGTCGGGCAGAATGCTGGCCGCGGTCAGCGGCGGCTGTCCGGCGCGGCTGCTCCAGGCCGGGTCGAGCGCAGCGGCGTAGGTGAAGGGTTTGATGGCGCTGCCTGGCTGGCGCAGGCTGAGCGCGGCGTTGACGTTGCCGCTGATCTGCTGCCCGAAGTAGTCGGGGCTGCCCACCAGCGCCAGGATTTCGCCCGTTGCGCTGTCGAGCACCACTGCGGCGGCGTTGTCGACGCGGCGGTCGCGGCCCGCAGGGTCTTTGCATTCGCCCGGCGCGGCGCAGGTGAGTTGGGCCAGGCGGCGGCGCACCGCCTGCTCGGCCTGGCGCTGCAAGCCCAAATCGAGCGTCGTCACCACGCGTAGCCCGCCGTCGCGCACCCGCTCTGCGCCGAGCTGGTTCACCAGTTGATCCTGCACCATCATCACGAAATGGGGAGCGTCGATGGCGAACAGGCGTGAGCGGTAACGCAGCGGCTCCGCGGCAATCTCCTCCGCCTCGGTCGCGGTCAGGAAGCCTGCCTCGCGCAACAGCCGCAGCACGGTCAACTGGCGGTTCTTGGCGGTCTCCGGGTCGGCCAGCGGGTTGTAGCCGGTGGGATATTGGATCAGTCCGGCGAGCAGCGCGCACTCGGCGCGGCTCAGTTGGTTGGCGGGCTTGGCGAAGAAGATCTGCGCGGCGGCTTCGATGCCAAAGGCGAAGTTGCCGTAGTAGGTCTGGTTCAGGTAGAGCGCCAGCAGTTCATCCTTGGTGTAAGTGCGCTCCAGTTGCCAGGCCAGCCACGCCTCGCGCAGCTTGCGCGCGTAGGACTGGGTGTAGCGTTCCGTTGCGGGGAGGAGGAGCGTGCGCGCCAGTTGCTGGGTGAGGGTGCTGCCGCCGCTCACCACGTCGCCGCTGGTGAGGTTCTGCCACACGGCGCGAGCTATCGCCAGCGGGTCGACGCCGATATGGGAGAAGAAGCGGCCATCCTCGGTAGCGATGGTCGCCTGGACACAGGCGGCGGGGATGCGGTCGAGGGACAGGTCGATCTGCTTGCCGGCGTCCGGGTCGATCACCTCGTAGAGCAACTTGCCGTGGCGGTCGAGAATCTGTGTAGTGGGCCGCGTCGTGCGCAGGGCAGCCGCGGTCACCGGCGGCAGGTCGGCAAAGAGCCAGCCGTAGAGACCGCCCGCGGCGAGTATCGCAACCGTGATGACGAACAGCAGCGCCAGCCCAAACCGGCGCCGCCAGGAAGCAAGCAACGTGCGTGTCATAGATTGGCAACGGAACAGGGAGATCAAATGTTCCGGCAAGGTGTGATAGACCGCGGATTTGGCGGATGAGGCGGATTCTCGCGGATTTTTCTGAATCAATCCGCGGAAATCCGTCTAATCCGCCAAATCCGCAGTCTATTCTGTCGGCCGCCGCGCGAACATCCCGAAGCTCTCCATCCACATCACCTGTTCGCCGTGCTGGTTGTCCACCTCGGTGCGAATCTTCACCGTGCCGCGGTCGGGCTTGCTCTGCGACGGGCGCACCTCCAGCACGTGGACGCGGGCGTGGAGGGTGTCGCCGGGGCGCACGGGTTTGGTCCAGCGGATTAGCTCGACGCCGGGCGAGCCGAGGCTGGCAGAGCGCAGCAGCAGGTTCTCCACCAGCAGACGCATGGTCAGCGCGCAGGTGTTCCAGCCGCTGGCGATGATGCCGCCAAAGGGGGACTG
>JAPKMV010000626.1 GCA_026645635.1 Caldilineaceae bacterium | reverse complement strand
CATCCTGCACACGTCGGCGACGGGGCCGGGCGTCGCCGGCTATTTCTACAGCGCCGACGAATACAGCCGGGAAGCCAATCCCTTCTCGAATGAGAAGGAGATGTTCTACATCAATTTGGACATGCTCCAGCGTTCCGGTGATCTGCTGCTTTATGAAACGGTGCTGGCGCACGAATTTCAGCACATGATCCACTGGTACACCGACCGCGGCGAGGAAACCTGGCTGGGCGAAGGGCTGAGCGAGTACGCGCAGCAGGTGGCCGGCTACGATCCCGACACCTTCTTCGCCCGCGCCTTTGCCGCCGCGCCGGATCTGCAACTCAATGCCTGGTCGTCGCAGCCGGGGACCAACGGGCCGCACTACGGCGCCGCCTATCTCTTTGTCGCCTACCTGGCGCAGCGTCTGGGCGATGATTTTCTCGCCGAACTGGTCGCCGAGCCGGCCAATGGTTTCTTCGGCATCCAGGCTGCGCTCGACCAGGCCGGTCTCGCCCTGGATGTGGACGACCTCTTTGCCGACTGGGTGGTCGCCAATTGGGTGCAGGACGCAGAGGCGTTGGGCGAGCAGGGGCGCTACGGCTACCGCGATTTCACGCTGCCCTTTGCCGCCGAAATCACCCACGACCGTTATCCTGTGCAGGTCGAAACCACGGTGGGCAACTACGCCACCGACTACATCGTGTTGGAGGACGCGCCGGATGGTGCGCTCCAGTTCGACTTCGCCGGCGCCACGACCACTCGTCTGGCCGATGCGCCGATCCCCCCGGGCGAGGTCGTCTGGTGGAGCAACCGCGCCGACGACGCCAACCCGCGGCTGGCGCGCACGCTCGACCTCACCGCCTTTGCGCCCAGTGCGCCGCTGACGCTGACGGTGGAGATGTGGTACGACATCGAATCCAACTATGACTATGGTTATGTCATGGCCAGCCGCGACGGCGAGAAGTGGACGACGCTGGCCGGTCAGCGCACGACTACGGCGGATCCCACGGGCAACAACCTGGGCGTAGGCTACACCGGGGCGAGCGAAGGCTGGGTCACGGAAGCGTTCGATCTCAGCGAGTATGCAGGCAGCCCGGTGCAGGTGCAGTTCAGCTATGTCACCGACGACGCGGTCACCACTGCGGGCTGGCTGGTGCGCAGCCTGGCGCTGATCGACGCCGCCGGCGCCACAACGCCCATCGACCTGCACACGGATTGGACGAGCGCGGGCTGGCTGCTCACCGACAACGTGCTGCCGCAGCGCTGGCTGCTCCAGGTGCTGGAGTTCGACGGCGACGATCTGGCTGCGGTGCGCCGTGTGCCGGTGGCGGAGGATGGCCGCGCCGTCATCGACCTGGCCGGTCTAGGTGAGGGGCGCAGCGCAGTCGTTGCGGTCGGCGGCCTCACCCGCGGCACAACATTGCCCGCGGAGTATCGCTATACAGTGGAACGGAAATGATGTGGAGAGCGGAATAGACCGCGGATTAGACGGATTGAGCGGATTTTCGCGGATTCTTTCTTATCCGCGTCAATCCGCCTGATCCGCCAAATCCGCGGTCTATTCATACTCCCCAAACGAAGAGAGCCACCTATGCACCACCAGACCATCGCCGTGCTCGACTACGGCAGCCAGTACAGCCAGTTGATCTGCCGCCGCGTGCGTGAGGCGAATGTCTACGCCGAGTTGGTGCCGTGGGACCAGGCTGCAGCCCGGCTGCCTGCCATGCAGCCCGCCGGCGTCATCCTGTCGGGCGGGCCGAACAGCGTCTACGACGCCGGCGCGCCGACCCTGCCCGACGCGGTGATCGACGCGGGTGTGCCGGTGCTGGGCATCTGTTACGGGCTGCAGCTCCTGGCGCATACGCTGGGCGGCCGCGTCGCACCAAGCAGCGAACGGGAGTACGGCGCCGCGGCGATCACGGTGACCGGAGGCATGGCGGGCAGCAGCCCGCTCTTTGCCGACCTGCCGGCCACGCTGCCCGTCTGGATGAGCCACGGCGACCGCGTCGAACAACTGCCGCCGGGCTTCCTGGCCATCGCCCACAGCGCCAACTCGCCCCTGGCCGCAGTGGCGGACGAGGCGCGGCGGCTCTACGGCATCCAGTTTCACCCGGAGGTGGTGCACACGCCCGACGGCGCCCGGCTCCTCGCCAACTTCGTGCGCGGCATCTGCGGCTGTGAAGGCGACTGGAACGCGGGCAACTTTATCACCGAGTCGATCGAACGCATCCGCAGCCAGGTGGGCGAGCAGGGTCGCGTCGTCTGCGGGCTGAGCGGTGGCGTGGACAGCGCCGTGGCCGCCGCGCTCATCCACCGCGCCATCGGCGACCGGCTGGCCTGCATCTTCGTCGACCACGGCCTGCTGCGCCGCAGTGAGCCGGAGCAAGTGATCGAGACCTTCGAGACACACCAGGGCATGCGCCTGATCGCCGTCGACGCCAAAGAGGACTTTCTCAGCGACCTGGCCGGCGTCACCGACCCGGAGGTGAAGCGCAAGCGCATCGGCGCGCGCTTTGTGCGCGTCTTCGAGGCGGAGGCGGCGCGGCTGGCGAGTGAGTGGGGCGTGAGCACGCCGGCCTTCCTGGCGCAAGGCACACTCTACCCCGACGTGATCGAGTCGGCCAGCAGCAGCGACACCAAACACGCGCGCACGATCAAGACCCATCACAACGTGGGCGGTTTGCCAGAAGACATGACCTTCCAACTGGTGGAGCCGCTGCGCATGTTGTTCAAGGACGAGGTGCGCGCCGTGGGTGAGGCGCTGGGGCTGCCGGAGGCGCTGGTCTGGCGCCATCCCTTCCCGGGACCGGGGCTGGCGATCCGCTGCCTGGGTGAGGTGACCTGGGAACGGCTAGAGACGCTGCGTCACGCCGACGCCATCTTCCTGGACGAGCTGCGCGCCGCCGGCCTCTATCGCCAGACCAGCCAGGTTTTCGCAGTGCTGCTGCCGGTGCGCAGCGTGGGCGTCATGGGCGACGGGCGCACCTACGCCGAGACGCTGGCCCTGCGCGCCGTCACCACCGACGACTTCATGACCGCCGACTGGGCGCGGCTGCCCTACGACCTGCTGGCGCGGGTGAGCAGCCGCATCGTCAACGAGGTGGCCGGCGTGAACCGCGTCGTCTACGACATCAGCAGCAAGCCGCCGGCGACGATTGAGTGGGAGTGAAGTCTCCAATCTCTCAATCTCTCAATCTCCGCCAAA
>JAPKMV010000625.1 GCA_026645635.1 Caldilineaceae bacterium | reverse complement strand
GTGCGCTGGCGTACCAGGTGCTCCAACAGGGGCCGGCTCATCAGGGCGGCCTGGCTGCCCAGGGTCAGGCGCTGGCGATAGCCGCCATAGCTGAACCACTGCATGTTCTCGCCCATGTCGCCGACAATCGCGCCGTGCTCCACCAACGCCGCGGGCAAGTCTGGGAAATAGCGGGTCATGGTCGCAAGACCGTTGGCCAACAGGCCGTGGAGATGGCGGGTCTGCGGCTGGCCCTTGCGCGACTCTGGCTGGTCATGCACCGGGTCGCGTTCGACGATGGTGACCCGGTCGAAATGGTTGCTGATGACGCGCGCCGTCAGCAAGCCCGCCATACTGGCGCCGAGCACCAGCGCATGATGGGTGTTGTGGGTGGTGGACATTGTTGCTTCTCCTGAACTGTGTGATTACTGCCGATGACAGCAGCTTACCTCGCGGTGGATGCCATCTTCCAGGTCGAAAGCTGTCCAGTTATTGCTCAGAGATTGACTTGAAGATGGCTCACGCGAAGACGCAAAGACGCGCAGCATTTTCATTGCTGATTGTGCCTCAAAGGAGCATGGACACTGTTTGAAACGGGGCAAGGCTGACGCAGAGACGCAGCGGCGCAGAGGAGAAGCAGATCTGGACATTGGCATCAAACGCAACAGGGCAGGTCATGCGACCTGCCCTGTTCGGTGCGGCGAGTAAGTTTTCGGGGTGGCTGGCCTATAGATCGGGCAGCAGCCCCATCCCGCGCAACATGCCGGCCACATCCCAGATCGTCAACGTTTCACACACCAGCCCGTCCTGCAAAACCAGGCGGTTGACCCCGCGCGCTGTCACCGGGCGACCGCTGGCGGGAATGCTGAGAATCGGCCCCTGATGCGTGGCGCGCGCTGTCCAGAATACTGCCGCCTGGTCGCCCTCGATGATGATATTGTCTGGTGTGATCTCCAGGTCTGGGAAGGCGCGGTAGTACGCTTCAAACATGAGTTGCACACCTTCCCGCCCGGTTGGCGGGCGAGCGATGGCAACGTCCATCACCGCGCAGTCTTCGGTGTAGAAGGCGCCCACGCGCCGCGGGTCGTGGGAATTCCACGCCGCCACAACTTCCCGGATTCGTTCTTTTTTATGGTCAGACATGTTCTATCTCCACGATTGCTGCTGGTTTTCTTTGTGGATTGTAGTCGCCGGTTGTGGCGACCTTCCAGCCCATTTACCGCTCAATTCCTGCTCAGTTTTCCGGCGCGCCCACTTCGGCCTGCCAAAGAATCTGTGTGACGCGCACCATGCCCGTCTTAAGATGGCGGCGATAGGTGCTGAACGGCACATCCAACAGTTCTGCGGCCAACTCCTGGGTGGGGGCGGGTTGAATGTAGGTGTGATAAACGGCGCGATAGAGCTTGTTGTCCTTGCCCGCTTCGCGCATCTGCTCGGCGGCTTCTCGGAGCAGGGCGCGCAGCGCCGCGATTGCGCTGCTCCCATCCAGCGCCGCGCGCGCCGTCACCACTTGCGACCGCACGAGTAAGTTGTCGTGGAGCAGATCGGGCCGGGTGTAGTCGCGCAGGGCACGCTCGGCTGCGGCGGCAAATGCCTCCCGGTTGAGGGCCAGTGGCCGTTCGACCGCCGGCGGCTTCACCGTTTCCGGCGCCAGGGCGATCTCGCGCTGCCCCAGCAGTTCCAGCCAGGCCGCCGGCGGCAGCACGCGCCAGTCATGGCCGTAGACGCCAAACGCGTGATCGCCAACGACGAAATCGAGCGCCGGCAGGCGCGCCAGGTCTGCATACTCGAAGACCGGGCGCCAGAATTCCGGGTCGCTGCACGCGTAGAAGGTGTAGGCGAGACCGGGCGTAAAATAGTGGCGCACCATGTTGATGAAGATCAGGCTCTGCGTGGGCGATACTGCCTGGTGGGTGTCGGCTGCCAGCCAGAAGCGAAAGTAGGTAGCGCCTTCGCCGGCGCGCAAGGGCGCCGTGCGCGCCAGGAAATCCCAAGCCAATGCGGTGGCCGGGTCGGCTGCCCGTTCCTCTGCCGTCATGCGTTCGAGCGCCAGCAGCGTCATGAAGCCGGCCGGTTGACCTGCGCCGTTGCGGAAGACGACGACATTCTCCGGCTGGCGCGCCAGCCAGACGCGCGCCAGTTGTGCCGACGCCGCGCCTTCGTAGTGCGCCACCATCGCCGCCAGCGCGTCGAGATCGTCGCTGCGCAGCCGGTCAGGCGCAGTGCGACCGCTGGTCTGCCATTCGAAGAAGGGGCGCACGGCCGGGTTGTCGCGATGCAGATAGACAAAGTCGAAGAGCGTCAACTGTTGTTCGGCGCCCTGCGTCTTGGGCAGGCGGCGGGTGAAATAGGCGCGGGCGCGACGGTGGAGTTCGGCATACCAGTTGGGGTTGCGCCAGCGCAGGTCGGCGACCAGCACCTCACGGGCAATGTCGTGAGGGAAAAGCCCGCCCGGTCGCGTTTCGACAAAAGATAACCCGCGCAGCCATTCGAAGAGGTCGTGCGCGTCGAGCACCGCAAGCAGTTCGGCGAGCAGCGACTCGGTGGTGACGCGCACCAGGGCGCATGCCTCCAGCGCCGCGCGGTGCGCCGGCCCCGGCGCACGCTGGAGAAATTGCTCCAGCAGCAGCTTGACCACGTCGGGCGACTCCAGCGGCTTGAAGTGAAAGTCGGGGCGCTGGTCGTAGAGGTCGGCCACCAGCGACAGGGCGAGCGGGTAGCTGTGGGTGAAGTCGAGCACCGCCTGCAGGTCGCCGTCAGGCACGCGGCGCTGCGTCAGATAGGCGTGGCCTTCCTGCGGCGATAGGTTGCGCAGCGGCAGCGCGAGAAAGAGCGGCTGCCAGCCCGGATCGGCGCGCCAGGCGGGCGCAGGTGCGTGGCGGCTGGCCAGCACAGTGAAGACCTGTTCCGGCAGTTGGGGCAGAAAGACATCACGCAGCCAGTCGTCCAGTGGCGCCAGCAGTTCGTAGGTGTCGATGAGCAGCACGGTGCGGCCGTGCCGCTCCGCCAGCGCGTCGGTGGGCGCTTGATGGGGATCAAGACCCAGTGCCAGGCTGAGTCCACCCAGGAACGCGGCGGTGGTCGGCTCTACGTTGCGCGCGTCCAACGTAACGGCGGTCATGCCCGCTTCGTGCGTCAGCCGGGCAAAGCACTGCAGCAGGCTGGTCTTGCCCACGCCGCCAGGGCCATGTACGTAGAGGACAAAGA
>JAPKMV010000624.1 GCA_026645635.1 Caldilineaceae bacterium | reverse complement strand
ACGCCTTTCATTATATTCCAAAGTGTGGATGCGATCTCGTGGTACGACTTGCTCGTCAACGTCGCCATCGGGCTGGCGTGGCTGCCGCTGATCGTTACCATTGCCGTCGCCATTCTGCGCTACCGGCTGTGGGACGCCGAGTTGGTTGTGCGGCGCACGCTGGTCTACTCAGTGTTGAGCGCGCTGCTCGTGTTGGTCTTTTTCGGCGCAGTCGTACTCCTGCAAAGCCTGTTCGTGCTGCTCACCGGGCAGCAATCCCAGCTTGCCATCGTGCTGTCGACGCTGGCGATTGCGGCGCTCTTCAACCCGCTCCGTACACGCATCCAGGACACGATCGACCGACGCTTCTATCGCAAGAAATACGACGCCCGGCAAGTGCTGGCGCAGTTTGCCATCACAGCGCGCGACGAGACCGACATGAACGCGTTGACCGCGGAACTGGCGCGGGTGGTGCAGGAGACGATGGAACCGGAGATGGTGAGGGTGTGGCTGAAGTAGCTCGTTTCGTAACGAGTCTCGTAACGTTTCCCAGACGCTGACCACCTACAATCGGAGGCATGGTGACAACAACGAATTCCGGCCGGTCTTTCTGGCCGCTGCGACGCAAACCAAAGGAGACCGAGGCGCAGCCCGCGCCCGCGCCGACGCCACTGCCAGCGCATGAAGTCTTGCTTGGCTGGGATATCGCCCCCAATGACCCGCTGCTGAACTACTTTCTCCACGCCAGTGGCGCCGTCGAAGTGAATCGGCTGCACCTGGACTCGCCCGCGCTGCGCCGCCTCAAGGAAGAAGGCGTCGCCATGATCGTGCCGTTGGTCAGCCAGGGCGAGCTGGTCGGCATCATCAACCTGGGCCAGCGACGCAGCGACCAGGAGTATTCCAGCGACGACCGCCGGCTGCTCGACGACCTGGCCGTGCAGGCGGCGCCCGCAGTGCGCGTAGCGCAGCTCGTGCGTCAGCAGGAGCTGGCTGCCGTGGAACGTGAGCGCATCGAGACCGAGCTACGCGTCGCCCGCACGATCCAGCAGACGCTGCTGCCCAAAGAGGTGCCCGCCATCGAAGGCTGGGAGATCGCCGCCCACTGGCAGCCGGCGCGCGAGGTGAGCGGCGATTTCTATGACTTTCTCACCTTCGAGGATGGCCGCCTGGGCGTGATCATCGCCGACGTGACCGACAAAGGCGTCCCCGCCGCACTGGTGATGGCGACGACGCGCACCCTGCTGCGCGCCGCGGCCGAGCGGCTCAAAGCGCCGGGCGACGTGCTGGCTCGCGCCAATGATGTGCTTTGCCCGGACATCCCACCCAAGATGTTCGTCACCTGCTTCTATGGCATCTTCGACCCGGCCACCGGTCTGGTGCGCTATGCCAACGCCGGCCACGATATGCCCTACCTGCGTCGCAGCGCCGGCGGCGTTGAGGAACTGCGGGCGCGAGGGATGCCGCTGGGGCTGCTGCCCGGTATGCCCTACGAGGAAAAAGAGGTCGTCCTGCAGCCGGGTGATACACTGCTGCTCTACAGCGACGGCCTGGTCGAAGCACACAACAGCCAGCGGGAGATGCTGGGCTTCCAACAGGTGCGCGGCCTGATCGACGGCCACGCCGGCGGCGCTGACTTGATACTGCACCTGCTGGATCGGCTTGCGGCTTTTACCGGCGCAGACTGGGAACAGGAAGACGATGTGACCCTGCTCACCGTGCAGCGGCTGGCGCAGGTGGCCGCATCGCCATTGGCGTGGCGCACCCTGGGCGAGTTCGACCTGCCCAGCGCGCCGGGCAACGAGCGCCTGGCCATCGAACAAGTCATGCAGATGATCGGCGCCGTCGGGCTGACGCCAAAGCAGATCGACCGGCTCAAGACCGCGATTGGCGAGGCCACAATGAATGCAATCGAGCACGGCAACGGCTTCCAGGCCGACCTGCCAGCGCACATTGCCGTGCTCTCTGCGCCGGATGCGCTGCGCATCCGCATCGTCGACCACGGCGGCGACCGCGCCATCCCTACACCCGACACGCCCGACCTGGAAGCCAAGTTGGCCGGATTGCAGTCGCCGCGCGGGTGGGGTCTGTTCCTGATCAAAAATATGGTGGATGAGATGACCGTCGCCGCGGATGGCGAGCATCACATTGTCGAACTAACCATCAAGCTGGAAGGAGTTGTCTCATGATCAGCCAGCCTTTGCGCGCCGAAACGCGCAGCAGACAGGGCGTCGCCGTCATCGCCCTGCAAGGTGACATCGACGGCGGCGAAGAGGCGATTCTGCAGGCCGCTTTTACGGCCGCAACACAGCAGGGAGATGGCCCGGTGCTGCTCAACTTCGGCGGCGTCGGCTACATCAACAGCACCGGCATTGCGCTGATCGTCGGGCTGTTGGCCCGGGCGCACAAGGAGCGGCGGCAGTTGCTGGCCTGCGGGCTGAGCGAACACTATCGAGAGATTTTCGAGATCACACGGCTGTCGGATTTCATGCTGACCTTCGCCGATGAAGAGGCCGCTGTGGTCGGTGCAATACCGGCATAGTACGTGTTGCGTGTTGCGTGTTGCGTGTTATGTTTCATCACGCAACACGCAACACGATCCATTCTGTTCCTACGTCCTGCCAAAGGAGTTCGTATGTCCAAACCTAACCTGACGATTCACGTGCGCCAGGCCGCGCCGGCAACCGCGATCCTGGACATCCGCGGCGAGGTGACCGGCTTTGGCGAGAATGCGCTGATGGACGCCTATACCCAGGCGTCGAACCAGGGCGCCCGCACCATCTGTCTCAACTTCACCGATCTGGAGTACATGAACAGCTCCGGCATCGGGCTGCTGGTGACGCTGTTGATCCGCGTCCAGCGCCAGAAGCAGCGGCTGACCGCCTTCGGCCTGAGCGAGCACTACCAGCAAATCTTCGAGCTGACGCGGCTCAACGAGGCCATCAGCATCTATGCCCAAGAGACTGACGCGATCCGCGCCGGTGCATAACGAGAAAGACGCAGCCAGAGCGATGAGCGATCACACAACGGGCGCGGCGCTTGCGCAGCGCAGCACAGACAAAATCCACTTCAACCACCGCGACATGGATTACTACCTGGCCTGGATCTTGGGCCGGCAGATCTATGATGGCTGCGATGCTGGCGAGTGCATGGCCACGGCTGCGGAGATCACCGACGGCGATGCAGCCAGTTGGCAGGCCGCATGGCGGCG
>JAPKMV010000623.1 GCA_026645635.1 Caldilineaceae bacterium | reverse complement strand
GGCGCCGTCCGCGGCGGTCGTGAACCACTTGTGGCCATCGATCACGTAGTCGGCGCCATCCTTGACCGCACTGGTGCTCAGCCAGACCGGGTTGGAGCCGGCGTGTTCCGGCTCGGTCATGGCGAAGCAACTGCGGATCGCGCCGGCAGCGAGGGGCCGCAGCCAGCGCTCCTGCTGCGCCGCGCTGCCGTGTCCATGCAGCACTTCCATGTTGCCGATGTCGGGCGCGGCGCAGTTGAAGGCAAAATGGCCCAGCGGCGTGCGCCCCAGTTCCTCGCTGACGCGGGCAAAGGTGCGCAGCGGCAGGCCCAGACCGCCGTACTCCGGCGGCATGTGCGGCGCAAAGAGACCCGCCGCGCGAATCTTCTGGCGCACATTCTCCAGCGCCGGCAGCACCGCGTTGAACCCTGCCGCCAGCAACTGCGGCTCCAGCGGGATGATGTCATCGCGGACGATGGCGCGCACCTGTTCGATCAGATCGGGCTGTTCCATTGGCTGCTCCTGTGGGCAGAGCCACGAGATTTGACGCGGAGGCGCAGAGATGCAGAGGCTCGCAGAGCAGAACTATTCTTTCTCTCTGCGAATCTCCGCGTCTCTGCGCCTCCGCGTCGAGCTTTTCCCCTACGCGTCCGTCACGCAGCCTTCGGAGGCGGATGAGACCGACTTGTAGTATTTGTAGAGCACGCCCTTGGTGAACTTGGGCGCGGGTGCGGTCCAGGCCGCGCGGCGGCGGGCGAGTTCCTCATCGCTCAGGTCAACCGTCAACAGGTTCTTCTCTGCGTCGATGGTGATGATGTCGCCGTCCTGCACCAGGGCCAGGTTGCCGCCGGTCTGCGCCTCGGGCGTGATGTGGCCGACGACGAAGCCGTGGGTGCCGCCGGAGAAGCGGCCGTCGGTGATCAGCGCCACGCTCTTGCCCAGCCCCGCGCCCATGATCAGCGAGGTGATCGAGAGCATCTCGCGCATCCCCGGCCCGCCCTTCGGCCCTTCGTAGCGGATCACCACCACGTCGCCGTGGGTGACGCGGCCTTCCTGGATCGCGGCCAGCGTCAGTTCCTCGGAGTCGAAGACCTTAGCGGGACCGGTGAACCTGGTGCCTTCCTTGCCGGTGATCTTGGCAACGGCGCCTTCGGTGGCCAGGTTGCCGTAGAGAATCTGCAAATGGCCCGTCGGCTTGATCGGCTTGGCCAGCGGGCAGACGATGCTCTGCCCAGGGGTCAGGCCGGGCAACTCCGCCAGGTTCTCGGCCACAGTCTTGCCGGTGACGGTCATGCAGTCGCCGTGGAGCAGCCCGTTTTCCAGCAGCAGCTTCATCACCGCGGGTACGCCCCCCACCTGCCAGAGATCTTCCATCACCCACGGCCCGCTCGGCTTCATGTCGGCCAGCAGGGGCGTGCGGTTGGAGACGGCCTGGAAGTCGTCGATGGTGAGGGGCACGTCCGCGGCCTTCGCCATCGCGATCAGGTGCATCACGGCATTGGTGGAGCCACCCAGCGCCACCAACGTGGCGATGGCGTTCTCGAACGCCTTGCGGGTGAGGATGTCCAGTGGCTTGATGTCTTTTTCCAGCAGGTTGCGCAGCGCAGCACCGGCGGCGCGGCACTCAGCGATCTTCTCCGGGCTGTTGGCGGGGTAGGAAGAACTGTAGGGCAGGCTCATACCCAGCGCCTCGATGGCCGAGGCCATGGTGTTGGCGGTGTACATGCCGCCGCACGCGCCCTCGCCGGGACAAGCATTTTTGAGCACGGCGCGCAACTGCGCCTCGTCGATCTCCTTGGCCAGCCACTTGCCGTAAGCCTCGAAGGCGGAAACGATGTCCAGCTTCTGGTCGTCCAGGTGGCCGGCGCGGATCGTGCCGCCGTAGACGATGACCGTGGGCCGGTTGAGCCGCGCGGCGGCCATGATCGTGCCGGGCATGTTCTTGTCGCAGCCGGGCAGCGAGACGTTGGCGTCGTACCACTGCGCGCGCATCACCGTTTCGATGGAGTCGGCGATCAGGTCGCGGGAGAGCAGCGACGCCTTCATCCCTTCGGTGCCCATCGAAATGCCGTCGCTGACGCCGATGGTGTGGAAAATCAGGCCGACCATATCCGCCGCCTGCACGCCGGCCTTGACCTCTTTGGCCAGGGCGTTGAGGTGCATGTTGCAGGTGTTGCCCTCCCAGCCCATGCTGGCGATGCCGACCTGCGGCTTCTGCATGTCCGCGTCGGTCAGGCCCACGCCGTAGAGCATGGCCTGCGAGCCGACCTGCGAGCGCACCTGCGTGAGCTGGCTGCTGTATTTGTTGAGCGTGCCGTTGTGGGTTGTGACAGTCATGAAATGGTTCCCTCCGGACTAGGAGTCACAATGGTAAATTGTGAACTATGAATTGTGAATGGTGAAGTGTATGACTTATTCCATTATGCCAGAGGATACGGGCGAGGGCGAAAGCATTGGGCGGGTCGTGTTGCCTCTGCTATAATCGACAGACTGCAATCGGGGCGCGTATTCGATGCAATGGACCGGATTGCGCCGGTTTGTCACGAGATCAAAATGACTGCAACGCTACTCGCACAACCACAACACCCGGCAGCGGCGCCAACGATCGCTGCGCCGAATCCTGTCACCGCGGCGGAACTGCTAGCATTGAGCAAAGACTCGGCGCATCGTTATGAGCTGACACAAGGAGAACTGAAGACCATGTCCCCCGCTGGAGCAAAACACGGCGATATTGCCCTCGAAATTGGGTCGCGCATTCGCATCCACACAACAGATCACCGGTTGGGACGCACGTTTGGCGCCGAAACCGGCTTCCTCCTCACCCGCAACCCAGACACCGTGCGCGCGCCGGACGCCGCGTTCGTCAGCCAGGCGCGGCTGCCGGAGAGCGGCGTGCCCGCCGGTTACTTCCCCGGCGCGCCCGACCTGGCGGTGGAGGTGGTCTCGCCCGGCGACACCGCCGGCGAAGTTGAGGAGAAGGTACAGATGTGGCTCGCCCACGGCGCCAGCCTGGTCTGGGTGATCCACCCCGCCACCCGCACTGTCACCGTCTACCGGCGCGACGGCAGCGCCAACGTCCTGCACAACGACGACCTGCTCGACGGCGAGGCGGTGCTGCCGGGTTTCAGCTTTCCGGTCGACCGGCTCTTTTTATAGAGCGAGTTGCTAACTCGCTCCTGTCTTGAGCGAGATGACATCTCGCTCAACATGAGTTG
>JAPKMV010000622.1 GCA_026645635.1 Caldilineaceae bacterium | reverse complement strand
GTGGACCGGGTGCAGGTCGGTGGAGCTTTGCCCGTCGCCAAAATCCCACAGAGCCTGGGTGATCGTCGCGCCGTGCACCTGGGCGCGGTTGTCGAAGGGGACGACGGCGCCCCCAGTGTCGGGCGTGTAGACCTGGAAATCCGCCACGCGGATCGTGCTGCCGCCGTAGTTGTTCGCCACGAAAAGCTGGACATAGCGCGCAGCCACCGGCGGGAAGGCGAACCAGTGGTCGCGCCCGTCGTTGGGCAGCACGCCGGCATAGACCAGGGCAAAGTCGGTATCGCTCAACGTGGCCGTGGAGACCCGGATCTGGAACTCTCGCAGCGCGGTGTTGTCGGTGCTGCTGCGCAATTTCACCAAGTGGATGCGGTGTGGCCTGCCTTCCAGCAGGCCGAGTTTGAGCCACTGATTGGTGCGCTGGTTATTGGCCGTCTGCCAGATCGTGTTGGCGGCGAAGTCGATGGCGTTGGCCGGTGCGTTGCCGCCGTTCTGGCTGCTGGCTGCGGCCAGATACGCGCCCACGCCGTAGCCATCGCCCAGGGCGACATTCTGCCCGTCGGGCGCCAGGAACCGCAGGGTGGAGATGCGAATGCCCGACGTGTTGCCGTAGTTGTCCTTGATGAAGATCTCCACGTAGCGGGCGAACACCGGCGGGAAGCTGAAGGTTTGCAGCCCCGTTGGGTTGGGCGCAGCGCCGGCAAAGACAGTGGTGAAGGCCGCGGCGTCGCTGATCGTGCTCGACACCCGAATCTCGAAGTTGCGCACGCCCATGTTCGCCATGTTGTTGGAGAACTGGACGCGGTCGATGACGCGCCCGCCGGCAGGGATCTCGACGCGCAGCCACTGGTCGGTGACCTGACGGTGTGCACTCTCCCAGTGGGTGCTGTCGGAGCTGTCGATGGCGTTGCGCGCCAGGTGCGCGGGATCCTGGCTGGAGAAGGCGATCACCCGGGCGCGCGGGCCGTTGGCCAGCGAGACGATGCCGCCCTGGCGGCTGCGGGTGAGCGCGTCGAAATCGTACAGACAGAGGGTGTTGGCCGGCCCCCAGCCATTGAGCAGCACCACTTGGACGAAGCGCGCGGCTACCGGTGCAAAGGTGAAGTCGTGGGTCAGGTTGTCGCGCGGGACCTGGCCGCTGTAGACGGTCTGGAAATTGCCGTCCGCCGTGCCGGTGGTGGAGACGCGCACCAGGAAGTCCTTGACGCCTACGCCGCTGGCGCTGCCGCGCAGCCGCACCGTGTCGATGACATGGGCGCCCTGGCCGCTCAGTTGCAGCTTGAGCCACTGGCTGGCAAGCTGCTCGTCGGCTGCGCACCAGGCGGACGCGTCGCTGAAATCGAGGGCGTTTTCGGCGCGATTGGTTGCGTTCTGGACGCTGCTGGCCGCCACCACCTGGGCGCCGTCCTCGAACTGGGCGACGTTGACCTGTTTGGCCGCGGCGAAGTCTACGCGCAACCCGGCACCCGCGCCTTCTACGGTGATCGGCTGGCTGGTTGCGCTGCTCAGCCCGCGGCTGTCGGTCACGGTGAGCGTCACGGTGAAGACGCCGCCGCTGGCGTAGACGTGGCGGGGATGGCGCACATCGTCGGCTTCGCCGTCGCCAAACTCCCAGCGGCGGGCGACAATCTGCGCGCTGGCGTCGGCGTGGCTGCTCTGATCGGTGAACTGCACGCCCTCGCCCGTGCTGGGGAGCAGCGGCGCATAGCTGAAGGTGGCGGTGGGCGGCGTCGTGACGAGGATGCTGCGGGTGAGCGCGTCGCTCTGGTTGCGGCTGTCGCGCACAGTCAACCGCGCGGCGAAGGTCCCGATGCGCGTGTAGGTGTGCTGCGGATGCTGCGCCGTGCTGGCCGCGCCGTCGCCGAAACTCCACGCCCAGGAATTGAGCACACCGTTGATGCTGTCGGAGCGGTCGGTGAAGGTAACGGGCTGGTTGATCAGCGCCAGGGTGGGCGTGTAGGCGAAGTCGGCAGCCACCGCGCCGGCCACGCGCACGCTGCGCTGCAAGAAGGCTGTGCCGCCGTCGTCGTCGGTAACGGTGAGGCGGACGTTGTAGTTCCCCGCGGCGGTGTAGGTGTAGACGGGATGCGTCCCGTCCAGGTCGACGGTGAGGTCGGTGAAGGTGATGGGCTGGCCGGCGCGGGGCAGTTCCGGCGCATAGCGCCAATCGACCTGGGGCAGGGCGCGCACGTGGATGGGCTGGCTCACGGTGTCGGTGCGGTCGCTGTTGTCGGTGACGGTGAGGGTGACGGTGTAGACGCCGTGCGTCAGGTAGGCGTGGGTAGGATTCTTCACATCGGCGACCGCGCCGTCGCCAAAATCCCATGCCCAACGCTTGACGCCGTCGATGGTGAAGGCTTGTTCGGTGAAGGTGGTGACCTGGCCGACGACCGGGCTGGCTGGGTTAGTGCTGAAGGCGGGGATGAGCGGATCATCGTAGGCGCTGAGGTCGAGCCGCGCCTGCACGCCGTAGCGCCAGATGCCGCTGGGCGTCGAGGGTTTGCCGGCGACGAAGAAGTGGACGAGCTGATTTTCCACCCCGCCTTCCTGCACGGCGGGCGTGTCGGGGTCGTCGCCGGGCAGGTCGATGACAAAGACCGACTGCCCGCCGTCCAGGAAGCTGAGGGCACTGGCGACGGTGCGCCCGTCGATCACCGCGGTGATCAGGCTACCCGGCGGGACGAACGCGCCGTTGAGACGCACCGTGCCATAGAAAGTGGAGGCCAGCGGCGGCGCAGCGGCGCGGACCGGCGCGGGCGCAAAGGGCGCAAGCACGCTGCTGGCAATCAGCAGCACGGCCAGCAGCGCGTTCCACAGTTGTGGTGTGCGGTGTCGTGTCCGCCCAGCCTTGTGAGGTGTATCAACTGTTTTCATCCGTCACTCCCAGATTCTGTCGCCGCAGTGCAGCGCCCCACCAACCCCACCGTAGGTCGGGTTTGCAACCCGACACCCCGCATCCTGACACGCCGCCCAGTTCACCCCGCCCCACCGTCACGCTGGAAGCATGACCTACAGTTTCTATGGTTCTTAATGTGTTCTACCGACCGGCGGCCTGCTGTGCGGGATCGCAGTCGTCAGCCTGTTGAGTTTCCAACGACACTCCCCAACAGATGGCTGCACCGGCCGCCGACTTTACTACGCCCTGTACAAACTCGCCCGCACCGACATTGCCTACGACAAACCAGTGTTGGTTAATGGCATGGGT
>JAPKMV010000621.1 GCA_026645635.1 Caldilineaceae bacterium | reverse complement strand
TCGCACAAGATTTTCATCGTTCTCGGTGCCGGTAGGCATGGTGCCTGAAGTGACATGGTGCACAACTCGAAGCAGAACGGCAGAACATCACCGCCATGACCATTCCACCGCAATTTTCTCATCTTGGCCTGTTGATCCTGGCTGCGCTGATCTTCCACGGCATGTTGTGGGCGCGCAACGGCCGCTTTCTGGCGCGCCAGTGGCGCACAATCCTGGCCGTGGTGGCGATCGCCGAGTTGTGGATGCTGGTCACCGACCCCATCGGTGGCTGGCGGGGCGCCTGGTTCTTCGCGCCGGAGAAGGTGCTGGGCATCTGGCTCTTCACCTATATGCCCATCGAGGACCTGTTCGGCATCGCGGTGGTAAGCAGCGCCGCCGCGTGTGCGGTGTTGGTCTTTGGCTACAGCCCGCGACGGTGGATCTAGCAAAGTGAAAGACATTCGGGGCGCAGCATGATTCTGGTGACGGGTGCGGCCGGCAAGACAGGCCAGGCGGTGGTGCGCAGCCTGGTTGTCCAGGGTGCGGCTGTGCGTGCATTCGTGCGCACCGCAGAGCAGGCGACCACGCTGCTTGCCCTGGGCGCCGCCGAGGCCGTCGTCGGTACGTTCGCCACGGCAGACGACCTTGTCCGGGCCTGTACAGGCGCTGCGACAATCTATCATATCTGCCCGAATATGCACCCGGACGAGTTGCAAATCGGCCGCAACTTGCTCACAGCGGCGCAGCAGGCTGGGGTGGCGCGCTTCGTCTACCATTCCGTGCTCCATCCGCAGGTCGAAGCAATGGCCCACCACTGGCAGAAGGTGCGCGTCGAGGAACTCCTCTTTCAGGCGGGGCTGGCCTACACCATCGTGCAGCCGGCCGCGTATATGCAGAACGTGCTGGCGGCATGGCCGGCCGTGATGAGCGAAGGCATTTATCGCGTGCCCTACGCTGCGCACACCCGGCTCGGCATGGTCGATCTGGCCGACGTCGCCGCCGCCGTGACGCGCCTCGTGCTGGAGCCGGCGCTGGATTTTGGCGCCTACGAGCTGGCCGGCAGCGAGGTGCTGACGCAGGACGAGGTCGCCGCGCAGATGAGCGCATGGGCAGGGCGCCCCGTGCACTGTGAGGTCGTCGAGCGGGCGGAGTGGGCGGCAGCGGCGCGCTTGCGGGGCATGAACGACTACACGGTGACGACACTGCTGGCCATGTTCGAGTATTATGAGCAGCATGGGTTTTGGGGCAGCCCGTTCGTGCTGACGCACCTGCTGGGCCGCGAACCAACCACCTTTGGCGAATTTCTGGCGCGCGAGGGGTAAATTTGATAGACCGCGGATATGGCGGATTAGGCGGATTAACGCGGATTTTGGATGTTGTAATCCGCGAATATCCGCCGCATCCGCCAAATCCGCGGTCTATCCCACTATGCTTGACAAGGAGACGACGATGAGCGACAACCCGTTGGACACCATTCTGCCGAAGCTGCAGAACACGCACACGAAGATGCTGGCCTATCTTGCCACGCTGGACGACGCCACGGCCAACCGCAAGCTCCAGAGCGACCACGGCGAGCATTGGAGTCCGCGCGAGATCGTCGGCCACCTGACCGACGCCGAGCGCGCCCACCGCCGCTTCATCGAAGCGGTGGCCGGCGGCAATCCGCCCGCCAAGATCGAGGGCTTCGATCTCGACGCCTGGAATGCCGGTCGCGTGGCGAAGCGCGCCGGGCAGCCCCTGGGCGAGTTGATCGCTGCGTTCGAGGCGGAGCGCGCGGCCACGCTTGCGCTCCTGGCGACGCTGCCGGCGGACGCCTGGCCCCAGCGCGGTTATCATGCTGCGCTGGGCGACAAGAGCGTGGAGGAAGTGGCGCGCATCATCGGCCTGCACGAGCGGATGCACTTGCAGGAGATGATAGGCGGGTAACACCGGCTTGACCCGTAATCCTGATAAACGTATACTCCATTCAGGTGGTATAGATTGGTGGTATACGCACCAAGTCGATTGCCGGTGGCGAGCATCAACAAGGACAATATGCTATGGCGGTAAAGCCTGCGGCGAACAGATCGCAAAAAATCACAATTACGCTGCCCCCCATAATTGTCAAACGGCTGAATGATCTCGTTCCTGCCCGACAGCGCAGTCATTTCATTGCCGAGGTGCTGGAAGATCGGCTTGCGTTGGCCGAACAGATGCTTGCGCTAGAAGAAAGCGCAGGCGTGTGGACCGATGAAGCGCATCCCGAACTCCCTGACAACGATGCAATCGACCAGTGGCTGGCGGCGCTGCGCCAATCCTGGCTTCCGCTGCCCGCGAGCACACATGGCGACCTATCTGCTTGACACCGGCCTCCTCCTGCGCCATCTACGCGGGCAGCAAAGTGCAGTTCAGTTTTTGCGTGGGCTTGGCAGGCTTGGACGGCTTTCGATTGCGACCGTAACCCGGCTGGAAGTGCACGCCGGGATGAAGCCCGATGAGCGCTATGCGACGCAGAAGTTGCTGTCACGGCTGGTGAACTACAACCTGGATCGTGACATCGCAGATCGGGCTGGTGATCTCATCGCCACTGGACAGCGAGCCGGCAAACCGATCAGCGTGCCGGATGCCATCATCGCTGCTACCGCGCTTCAACACAATCTGACACTGGTGACGATGAATCCAGATGATTTTGGCGCCGTGCCTGGCCTGAGTGCACTGACATTCGACGATAGAGCGCCGGGCTGATAGAAGCTCCTGGGCGAACTCCCAGGAAGACATCCTTTGCAGTTCCAGATGAACACCTCATGGATCGCCATCGAATCGCCCGCTTCCGGTCTGAATTGTGTCTGGCATGCCACTGCTGCGCCGTGCCATGCTACGCGGTGCGGCAGTTCGCCGCGGCATAAAATTGTGAGGTCGAAAATGAAATTTCTGTTATCCAGTTTGTGTGTCTTGCTCTTCGGCGCAGCATTTTGGCTGACGCCTGCGCCGCTGGCAGCACAAAGCGCAGCGGATCCGGCCGCGGCGCAGCAGCCGCTGCTCGCCACGGTGGACACCGGCGGCGTGCGCCTGCGCGTGCGCAGCGGCCCTGGCGTTGCCTACCCCATCGTGACGCGGCTGAACGACGGCGATCCGACAATCGTCGTGGCGCGCAATGAAGCCGGCGACTGGCTGCTGGTCACCGCGCCGGGCGCGCCCACCGGCCAGGGCTGGGCTGCGGCCGCATATCTGCGGCTGGCCGGCTC
>JAPKMV010000620.1 GCA_026645635.1 Caldilineaceae bacterium | reverse complement strand
TGGGCGCGGTCTACCTGGTGGAAAACTGGACGCTGGTCATGGGCTATCTGCCCAGATACTGAGAGGATGCCAGATAGACAAGACAAAGCGGGGCAGGGAGTTGGACTCCCTGCCCCGCTTGCTGTTACAGTCATCTGAGCGGGTGCACCGGGGTGCACCCGCTCAGGCTTCATCGCCGTGCGCCTGTCGCCAGGCGCCGGACCTTACTCCTCGGCCGCGCCGGTCTCGATGATCGGCAGCATCACCTTGTTGACTGGCGCCGTGACCTGCACCGTGGCGAAGTCCCTCGTCAGCCCGGAGATGGCGAAGATGGTCTGCACCCCCACCGACGCCGGCGTCCACTGCCAGGTGGCGACGCCCTGGTCATTCGTAAAGGCAGAATGCGCCCCTTCGATCTGACCGCGGATTTCGCCGCCCGGATAGTCCGCGCTGTGCACGTTGACGTACATGTTGCCCTGGAGCCACTGCGAGGCCTGCGCCAGCGTCGGCGTGAAGACGCCGGTGGCCGGCAGATCGCTCGTCGCCTGCACGCCATTCGGATCCCACAGCCAGAACTGCACGCCTCCATTCGTGCCGGCGGCGCCCAGGTGGACATGGGCCATCGTCGGCGTTGCGATGCCGGTGAAGTCGAGCGTGTAGTTGACCGCGCCCGTCACCGGGTTCACCACGAACGTGGCGCCACCGGTGGCAGTCGTCGTCACAGGCACGGGCACTTCATTCTCGCCCTTGAGTTCGGCGGTGAAGATGCCGTCGGTGAAGAAGACTTCGTGGCCGACGGCCGGCATGGCCGCCTTGCCTGCACCGGAGATTTCGACGGTGGCGTTGAGCGTGAACGCTTCGCCCAGCGGCAGCGTGGTCGTGGGCTGGACGCTCAACGACAGGCTGGTCGCCGGGATGTAGGGCGGCGCGATCATGATGTGCTCGGACTCGCGGCCCACATGCGCGTTGCGGTGCAGGAAGAGCAGACCGGTCTGCGACGGCGAAGCCATGTCGGCTTCCGGCGACGAAGTCCAGTTGAACTCCACCTGACCCTGCGGCGGCACCGTGGGGAAGATCTGAGCTTCCGGCACATTGAAGCGCGCGGCGCCCGGCGTGTACTGGTACGCGCCGCCGCTGCAGAAGAAGCCGATTTTCGGTACACAGTCCCACAGCTCGCCGGTGAAGTACGCATCGTAGGCGTAGACGGCGAAGCGGAAGGGCTGCCCCGGCGTCACACCGATCGATTCAGCGTCCATCGGCAGGATGTAGTTCTGTGAGTTGAAGGTCGCATCGATGAAGTACCACGGCTGGGCCACGCCGACATTGAGATCCACCAGGAAGACGATATTACGCCCGTCGCTGGCATTCAGGGTCAGGTCGCCGTTGAAGATCAAATAGTCGTCCGAACCGTCGGCGTCCGAGTCGATGTAGATCTCGAACACAGGCGGATACTGGCCGGCGCGGTACGGGTCGTCCCAGATGGTGACGGCGAACTCGAGGAAGTCATGCACGGCGAGGTCCGAGTAGGAACGCACGCCCACTTCCTTGATGTCCACCGGCGAGACGTTGCAGCCCGGCGGCAGACCGATGGAACCGCAGTCGCCCACGACGTAGTTGTAGTCGTTGCCGTCGGCCTCCATCAGGCTGAAGATGTCGCTGTAGCCTTCCACCCCCGGCGAGCTGTTCACCAGCGCGCCGAAGCCCGGCATCCCGCGGCCCAGGCCGACCTGCGTGTCCGCCGCAGCCTTGGGCAGCACCTGCCAGACCACATGGATCGGGTCGCTGGCCTGGGCTGTAATCTCCACGAAGCCGTCGTACTCCTGGAACTGCAGCGCCAGACCATTGGCGCCCAGCGCGCCGCGGTTGACCACCCACTGATGCAGCGGGGCAAGGCCCCAATCTTCGTTGCCGGCCGGGTAGATTTCCAGCAGGACCGGCACCTGGATGCTGCCGCCCGCAGGGACGAACGCCGTCTCGACCAGCGGCGTCACAAAGACGCCTTGACGTGCATCCTCGCCCGAACGCCACCAGGAAGTGATGTTGATCCCCTGGCCGGTCGGCCCCAGATTCTGGATCGTCAGGGTGCGGGTGTAGGCCTGGTAGTCGCTGGCGGGCACATAGCCGAAGGACATGCTGCCTGTCCACGAGAGCGGGCTGTCGATGTCGGTGCTGTCCCAGGCGATCAGCCTGCTGAAGTACGCAGAGCGGGCATTCACCTGGCCGCCGCCGATGCGGGTGGCCGGCGACATGTCGGTGCGCGGCACACCGTTGTAAATCGGGTCGCCGGTGTTCATCGCCAGCGCCTTGTACTGCTGCGGAAGCAGCAGGTCGCCCATTGCGCTCTTGAGCAGCGCCATCACACCGGAGACCATGGGCGCGGCGCCCGAGGTGCCGCCGAAGGGCCCGATGCCGGCGCCCGACGTCGCAATCGCCGAGACCGACGCGCCCGGCGCGGCGATGTCCGGCTTGATCTTGCCGTCATGGTTGCGCGGGCCGCGCGAGGAACTGCCGGTGATCGTGTAGGCCAGGTTGATGGCGTCCGCCGGGTCGATGCCGACCACCACGCCGTTGGCGATCTCCGCCTTGAGCAGGTTGGAGGTCGACTGGAGAATCATGAAGGAAGGAATGTCGATCGGGCGCTCGCCGCCGTCGCCACCCTCGAAGGGGTCGCCCGGCGCAATCAGACCGATCAGCGAGAGCACCGCGCCGGCCGCCGAAGCGTTGGCTGCCTTCGCCGTGAAGTTACACGCGCCGCGATCGGCCAGCACCACCTTGCCGGTCATGTCGTCGGTGTAAGGCGCACAGCCGTTGCGGTTCGTGCCGTCAGCGTTGCCATAGGCCAGCACACCCTGCACCAGTGTATCGCCCGGTACGGTCGACCAGTTCTGGAAGACCGCAGTGCTGATGGTGCCGGAGACTGCTGTCGAACGGTAGAAGAGCGGGTAGCGGGTGGCCGAAGGCACCGCGGTCTGCGCCACGCTGATCGCACCGTCCGCCATCGACGGGCTGCCCACGATGTAGGGCTTGTCAGCGGAGTTGCCCGCCGACGCCACGACGATGATGCCCAGATCGACCAACTGGTTGGTGAAGAAGGTGGAGTCATCCTCCGGCTGGCCGTAGGGCGAACCGAGGGACATGTTGACCACGTCGGCCGGGTCGTAGGTGGCCGGGTTGCCGTCCAGGTCCGCAGCGTTGTCCAGCGACTTGAGCATGGCCAGGCCGTTGCA
>JAPKMV010000061.1 GCA_026645635.1 Caldilineaceae bacterium | reverse complement strand
GAGATGCAGAGATACGCAGAGAAAATCGAGTGAAAGCACAGCGGTAGCCAGCTCTGCTTCTCCTCTGCCAACCTCTGCGCCGCTGCATCTCTGTGTCAGCCTTGCCCTTTTTCAAACAGTGTCCATGGATGCCTTTGACGCAGAGGCGCGGAGTCGCAGAGGTTTGCAGAGAAAAACTCGGTGCGATTCTGCGTCTCCGCGTTGAAGTGGGTGGCTTTACAAACGGACTCTCAGCGGATGAGCGCCAACTGCCGGGCAAAGTGTACGGCGTCGGCGGTGTCTGCGCTGAACAGCAGCGGCGCGCCTGCGGCGGCTGTTCCCTCAGCCAGGGCTGAGATCTCCCGGCGGCGCCGGGCACTGCCGGGTGTTACGTCGCGGATATGGATGCCCAGGATGCGGCCAGGAAAGTCCTGCACCACGCTGGCGTAGATCTCCGGGTCTTCCTGACCGCTGTCGCCCAGCAACACGAAAGGCAGCGCCGGGTACGCGGCCAGCAGTGCGTCGATCGCCTGGCGTTTGTGGTCACGGTGACCGATGTCGCGCAGGTTCTGGCGGCCATAGTCGCGCAGCAGCAGCGGGCCGGCGGGGATTTCGTTCAACTGCATGAACTCCACCAGCAGGTCATAGAAGTTCCACGGGCTGCTCGACACATAGAAGATGGGATTCTGTTCGTCCCCGCGCGCGCCGGCCTGGAGCGCCTGGTAGAAGGTGGCCACATCGGGAAAAGGCGAGCGTGTGTGCGCGTTGTTGAGCAGCGCCGTCAACGCCATTTTGAAGGGTGACGCCGCATGGCTGACGAGCACCGTATCGTCGATGTCGCTGATCACCCCGAACCGGGCGCTGGGTGGCGGCGTCAGCACCTGGGCCACCATCCAGGGCGCACTCTCCTCTGCCGGGGCGGGTTGGTCCGCTGGCGCCCAGTGCAAATAGACGTTCTGCCAGACTTGCGCCGTGGCGATGGGCGACGCCGGTGTAATGGCGAGCGAAAAGTAGCCCTCGCGGTCCGTCACGGTTGTCCAGAGAGCGCCGGCGAACGCGGCGGTGACATGGACGCCGGCTACCTCGTCGCTCTCCAGGCGCTGGTAGGCGGCCCACAGATTTTCCAGGCGCGAGTCGTCGGCCGCTGCCGGCGCCAGTGCGGCATCTTGCAGCGCACGGCCGTGCAAGTAAAGGGTCTGTTCGTTGCCATAACCGCGATAGGCGACAAGATGAATTGGGTCAGACATGGTCGAACTAGATCTTTCGGACATCATGCGAGTTGCTCTCGCGCACGCCCGCAGCGGTAATCTCGATAAACTCGGCGTTGGCCTGCAGCTCCGGGATCGTGCGGGCGCCGCCGTAGCTGAGGCCGGAGCGCAGCCCACCCACCAACTGGTAGATGATCTCCGCCACGTGGCCGCGGTAGGGCACCACCGCCTCCACGCCTTCCGGCACCACCTTGTCCCAATCTTCCTGATCCTCGGCGCTTTCGTCGCGGCCGCTGTCCACGCCCTCGCTCTCCGCCGCGCGGCGGCCCATCGCCGCGCCCAGCGACGCCATGCCGCGCACCACCTTCACCTTCTGCCCGTCGCGGATCACCGGCGCGCCGGGCGCTTCCTCGCAGCCGGCGAAGAGGCTGCCGATCATCACCGCGCTGGCGCCGGCGGCCAACGCCTTCACCAGGTCGCCCGAGGTCTTGATGCCGCCGTCGGCGATCACCGGCGCGGGCGCGCCCGTGTCGGCCACGCCGGCGACGCTGTCCATGATCGCCGTGAGCTGCGGCACGCCAAAGCCGGTGACGATGCGCGTCGTGCAAATCGACCCGGGGCCGATGCCGACCTTGATGGCGTCGGCGCCTGCTTCCACCAGTTCGCGCGCGCCGGCGCGCGTCGCCACGTTGCCCGCGATAATCTGCATGTCGGGCAACTCCCGGCGCACCTGCTGCACCATGTCGATACAGTGGTCGGCGTGGCCGTGGGCGATGTCGAGCACGAGTACGTCGGCGCCGGCTTCGGCCAGGGCGACGGCCCGCGCCAGTTCCTTGGCCGACACGCCGATGGCCGCACCCACACGCAGCCGCCCCTTGTCGTCCAGCGCCGCGTTGGTCAAGTGTTCACGCCTGGCCACAGCGCGAGAGGTGATCAGCCCCAGCACCGCGCCTTCGCTGCTTACCACCGGCAGCTTTTCCACCCGGTGCTGATAGAGGATCGTGCGCGCCTCCTCCGACGTGACCGAGGGGCCGACGCTCACCACCCGCGCGGCCGGCGTCATCACATCCGCCACCGTATGCAGGTCAGGCGGCGCCAGCAGCAGGTCGCGGCGGGTGATCAGCCCCACCAGCCGTTTGGCGTCGCCGTTGATCACCACCAGGCCGCCGACGCCGTGCTGATCCATCAACTGCTCGGCCTCGGCGATGGTGGCGTCATGGGCGATGGTGTAGGGATTCTCCACCATGAAGCCCTGGGCGCGCTTCACCTTGCGCACCTGGCGCACCTGCTGCTCCACGGTCATGAAGCGGTGCAGGATGCCGATGCCGCCGACCTGCGCCACGGCAATCGCCATGGCGGCCTCGGTGACGGTGTCCATGTTGGCGCTGAGAATCGGTGCGTGGAGGCGAATGCTGGCTGTCAGTTGGGTCGAAGTGTCTACATGCTGACGGGAGGCGACGGGCGAACGCTTGGGGACGAGCAGCACGTCGTCGAAGGTGAGTCCCTTTTGGGCGCGAATGATCATGATGGACTCCTCTCTGTGGACAAGTTTGAATCGAGCAATGCTGCCTTGATCATAGCGCAGGCGCGGCTTTGAGGCAACGGGCGCGGCGGCTTGCTTGCCCAACCCGCTATCCTGCGGCTATAATCGTGCGCACGTGCGCTTGTAACCGCCCGCCTGGATCGCTTTGCCAAGTGGACAAGAGATAATGAACACCGACCAACCCGCTGCCGGCGCCATCGACGAATACATTGCCGGCTTTCCGCCTGAGATTCAGGCAATCCTACAACAGGTGCGGGCGACGATCCACGCGGCGGCGCCCGAGGCGGCGGAAACGATCAGCTATCAGATGCCGACCTTTACGCTGCACGGCAACCTGGTGCATTTTGCCGCGTTCAAGCAGCATATCGGTTTCTATCCGACGCCCAGCGGCACGGAGCAGTTTCAGCAGGCGCTGGCGCCCTACAAAGGCGGCAAAGGTTCGGTGCGCTTCCCGCTCGACCAGCCGATCCCATACGAACTCATCACCGAAATTGTTCGCTTCCGGGCGGCGGAGAACCTCGCCAAGGCGGCCGCCAAACGCAAGCAGAAATAGTCCAATGACGCGCAACTACAGATCAGGAGACGCATCGATGACCCGCATGATTCATTTCTCGCCCAGTGCCTGGCGAGCGCTTGGCGGCGCACTGCTGGCCTTGCTGCTGTTGGCCCCGGGCCTCCACGCCGCCGATGGCAACGGCATCGCCGCGCCGGCTGCCGGCAGCGTCCTGTCCGGCGTCGTCCCGGTGACGGGCCAGGCGAGCCACCCCACGTTTCGCAAGTGGCAGGTTGATTTGCTCCTCGGCGGCGACGAGCGGCACGCCACCTTTCTGGCATTGGGCGAAAAGCCGCAGGATGTCCCGGGCGTGCTCTTCAGCCTCAACACGGCCGCCTATCCCAATGGCGAGCACAAGCTGCGTCTGCGCGTTGTCCACAGCAACTTGAACTACGACGAATACCTGGCCCCGGTCACCTTCCGCAACGCGGGTGCGGCTGAATTGCCCGCGGCTGCGCTCGTCGATGCAGCGACACCGGACCTGGCCAGCGACAGTGCGGCTGCACCCGCCACGACAGAAACCGCCGCGCCCGCGAGCGATGCGCCCGTCGTCTTTCGCAGCGATGCGCCCGCAGACGGCAAGCGCTGGATCGAGATCGACATCTCCGACCAGAAACTGACCGCCTGGCAGGGCGACGTGCCCGTCTTCGAGACCATCGTCAGCACCGGCAAACCGGGCTGGCGCACGCTGCCGGGCAAGTTCAAGGTCTATGTCAAATATGACAAGACGCGCATGCGCGGCCCCGGCTATGACACGCCCGACGTGCCCTGGACGATGTACTACTCCGGTGCGTTCGCCATCCACGGCGCCTATTGGCACAACAACTTTGGCACGCCGGTGAGCCACGGCTGCGTCAACCTGCGCGTGCCCGAAGCGCAGGCGCTCTACGAATGGGCGAGCGTGGGCACTGAGGTGGTCGTAAACAACTGAACGGGAATGATGAATGGGGAATGTCCACCCGTTCCGCATTCATCATTCCCTAATTCCGCCTCACATCGCTCACAATCAGCCCGTCGGCAATGGTGACGACGCGCGGCACGCGCTGCGCAAGTTCGCTGTCATGGGTGACCATGAGGATCGTCTTGCCGGCGGCCACCAGCGTCTCGAACAGTTCAAACACACTCTCGGCTGCGCGGGTGTCGAGGTTGCCGGTTGGTTCGTCGGCCACGAGGATCGGCGGGTCGTTGGCCAGCGCGCGGGCGATGGCGGCGCGCTGCTGGTGGCCGGCGGAGACGGTGGCCGGGTACTTGTGGGCCTCGTCGGCCAGCCCCACCTGCGCCAGCAGATGCTGCGCCCGCTCATAGCGTTCGCCCATCCCATACATCCCCGCCAAGTCCATTGGGATCATCACGTTTTCGATGATCGAGAGCGTCGGCAGCAGTTGGAAGAACTGAAAGATGATGCCCATGGTTCGCCCGCGCCACTCGGCCATCTTGCCCTCGTCCAGATGCCGGATTGCCGTGTTCGCCACGATCACCTCGCCGTCGGTGGGGTGGTCGATGCCGGTGAACATATTGATCAATGTGGACTTCCCGCTGCCGGACTTCCCGACGACGGCCACGAATTCGCCCGCCTGGATCGTCAGGTCGATGCCGCGCAGCGCGATGAACGGCCCCGCGACTGTCGCATAGGCTTTGGTGATGCCGCGCAGGTCGATGATGCCATCGGCGGCAACCAACGTTGCCCCATTCATCGCCCGCTCTGTGCCGGTGCGGCGTCTGCCCCACCGCATCACGCATCCTCCACGAGCAGACCGTCCTCGATGTGCACGATGCGCTGCGCCCGCGCTGCCAGTTCGCGATCATGGGTGGCCATGAAGATGGTCTTGCCCGCGGCCACCAATTGCTCGAAGACCGCAAAGACCGCATCCGCCGTTTTCGAGTCGAGACTGCCTGTTGGCTCGTCGGCCGCGAGAAAAACCGGGTCATTGGCCAGGGCGCGGGCGATGGCGACGCGCTGGCGCTGCCCGCCGGAGACCGCGCTCGGCCGTTTGTGTGCGTGCTCGGCGATCTCCACCTGCTCCAGCAAATGCATCGCCCGCGCCACGCGCTCCTTGGGCGACTTGTAGAGGTTGGCGAAGTCCATGGGCAGCATGACATTCTGCACGCAGGTCAACATCGGCATCAGTTGGAAGGACTGAAAGATGACGCCCACCTGGCGGCCGCGCCAGCGGGTCAGCTTTTCCTCGTTCATGCGGTGGATGGCCTGGTCGGCGATCCAGATTTCGCCGGCGGTGGCACGGTCGATGCCGCTGATCAGGTTGATGAGCGTCGATTTGCCGGCGCCGGAGCGGCCTGACAGCGCGACAAACTCACCTGGCCGGATCGTCAGGTCGATGCCGCGCAGCGCGTAGAAATCGCCAGCCGGCGTTCGATACGCCTTCTTCACCCCGCGCAACTCGATCAGTTGCTCGCTGTCACCCATAAATGATCTCACGCCAAGACGCAAAGACGCCAAGCCCAACGGGAAACGGAACCTTCACACCCTTGCGCGTAACAAAGCCCCTCGACCCCAATCTCCTAATCTCCCAATCTCTACTCATACGCCAGCACCTCCCGGATCGTCAGCGTCACCGCGCTGCGCGCCGGCCCCAGGCTGGCCACGACTGCCAACCCGAGCAGCACGACGAACCAGAGCAGTGCGGCGGGCAGGGCGTAGGTGAAGGTGAGGGGCATGTCCAGCAGCGCAATGCCGATGGCGCTGCTCATGAACTGCGCGGCGGGGTAGGAGAGCACAAAGCCCACCATCCAGCTCACCGTGGCGATCACCAGCCCTTCCAGCAGCACGATGCGGCGGATGGCGCCGTTCGACGCGCCGATGGCGCGCAGCACGCCGATCTCGCGGATGCGTTCGGTGATATTAATGCTCATCGTCGTGGAAAGGCCCATGCTGCCCACCCCGCCCAATTGCACGGCCATCAAGATCAGGAAGCCCACGATGATGTCGAACATCAGGCCATTCTGCGCGTTGAGCCGCTGTGTCGTGCGCGTGCTGCGCACCTCTACGCCCCGGTTCTCAAAGTGGTTGCGCAGGATCGTTTCCATGCTCTGCTGGGCGCGCAGGTCATGGCGCGCGCTGATCACCTGCAGGCTGTTGGCCTTGCCGACGGTGCGCGTCTCATAGGCGAAGGTGGGGTAGTTGATGAAAATCTTCGGCCCCTGTGCGTCGGTGCTGACGATGCCCACCACGGTCCAGGGGCGCTCACGCCCGGCCATGTCGAGCACGATCGTGTCGCCCACCGCGACATCCAGTTCGTCTTTGGCCACCGTGGCATTGAGCACAACCGCATATTCATCTTCCGGCGTGAGCCAACGCCCCGCCTGCACAACCGGATCGACCAGCGCCGTGTCCCCCGGCAGCCCGACCACCTGGTAGCGGTTGCTTTCGCTGCCATCGGGCCGCACCCGCAGCGCGCTGTCGAGGCCCCAGCCTTCCACGGCCACCACGTCGGGCAGTTCCGCCGCAATGGCCGCAAGCCGCGCAATCCGCAGCGGCTCCCCGAAGCCCAGCCGCACATCATATTGGTGGTAGCGCAGAAAATCGGCCTGGGTGGTGTTGACCGACTGGCGCACCGAAATGACGCCGATGAAGAGCGCAGTGCCCAGCACCAGGACGATGGTCGTGCGCAGCAGCCGCCCCTTGTGACGCACGGCATTGCGCGCCGAGAGCAAGAGCGGGCGCTGCAGCCAACGCCGCGGCAGTCGTTCCAGCATACGCTCGAACAGGCCATGCCCGGCCGCCTCGGCGTGGATGCCGATGTCGTTGAGCGCGGCGTAGGTGGTGATGCGCGTCCCCTGCCAGACCGGCAGCAGCCCAGCCGCCAGCGGGATCAGCGTGCCGACGGCGATCATGACAAGGTAGACCTCGGCCGGCAGCGCATAGCTGACCGGGCGCAGGTTGACCAGTTCCGCCACCAGGTTGGTGATCAACATCTGTCCGGTGAGCACCGCCAACGGCACCGCGATCAGGCAGGCGAGCACGCCGTAGATGAGCACCAGCGTGATGTACATGGCCGCCATCTGCAGCCGCGACGCGCCCACCAGCTTCATCACGCCGATCTGGTTGACCTGCTGCGCGATCAGCGCGGAGATGGTGTTGATGACCAGAAATCCGGAGAGGAGCAGGATGATCCAGCCAAAGGAGTTCAGGATCGCCACGGCCGTGTCGACAATCGACTCGATCATCGAGCGACCCACGACGTAGGTGTTGAGCACTTCTCGCCCGCTGCGCTCGATGCGATCCTCCACTGCATCCACCACTGCGGCGACCCCGGCCGGGTCAGTGTGCGCTGCATCGACGCGCAGGTGGAGTTCCGTGAAGAGATGTGACAGTCCCAGATAGGTCATCGTCTCCGGTGTGACGATGCCGCCGGTCACGTTGATGATCTCGGGGCTGAGCTGCTGGGGATCGTGGCCCGTGCCGACAACCTGCAACTGCTTCTGTGCGCCGGTCGCCAGTTCGATGGTAAGCGTGTCGCCGATTTCAGCGCCCAAATAGTCGAGGCCGAGCCATTCGAGCATGATCTCGCCCTTCTGGGTGGGCCAGGCGCCGGCCACGGGCAGGTATTTGTCCACCTGCATCTGGTCAAACTCGTCGACGACGGTGATGTTGAGGCTGCGCCAGGTGTCCGGCGGCGTCAACGCGCGTACGCTGGTGGTGGCGCGCCCCTCGGCTGCGGCAACGCCGGGCAACGCGGCAATGCGCGCGGCGAGTTCGGCGTCGAAGGGATAGGTGGTCAGGATGGCGGAAGCCACCTGAGCCTTGGCGCGGCCCAGGCTGAACTCGCGCAGCATCAGCGTCTGTGCGGCGAGGATCGTGCCCACGGCGTAGACGCCTACAGCGACGGCCAACGCCACGATCAGCGTGCGGGTGCGGCTGCTCCACAGGTCGTGGAAGACTTTATACCAGCGTGTGCTCAGCTTTGGCATGGTTCACGGTTCAAGCCCTGGGGGTGGACTAAGGGCGTTGTTTGGTCCGAACTAAAGGCAGCCTGCTCCTCATACGCTGCAAGCCAGCCTGAGATTGCGTCCTCGATATTTTGCAGAGCGTCCTCCACCGTCTCACCCTGCGACCAGCATCCCCTAAGTTCGGGGCAGTGGGTTATAAAGCCACCATCGATTGTTTCCGGTTCCAGTACAACCGGATACTTCAGTCCACGATTGACAATGCGGGTTTGCACGTACACGGTTTTATCCTGCCGTCGAACTGACGCCGAAATCAGGGATGACGATTTTCAGGGACGGCTCATTTTCGTAGCGAGCGACCAGTTCGTTGTACTTGGTGAGCAACTGATGCAGTTGGCGCAGGGCTTCGTCACGGTCGAAGACCGCCAATTCGTCAAGATTTTGAGTTACAAAGCCTTCCACGGAGTGAATGTCAACCTTCTTTGTGAAACCCTCCTTGAATACTTCGGCGAGGCTGATTGTCGCTGTGAGCATCTGCCTGGGTACGAGCAAATAGACCTTCCGCCCGTTCTGCGCATTCTGCCAGGCCTTGCGGAAGTGATCATTTGTAGGATTCTTTGTTACGTGGAAGACCGTCGAGCCTATCTCAAAGTCACCCAACCGACCAATCTGGACATCTGCTGTGGCTGAGCTGTGATGCCTGACTATACCGGGCTGGTCTGCAAAGCGAATCTCCAATTTTGCACCGATCAGATGTTGCAGCACAGCCCCTGGATTCGTCTGATGCGCGTTCAGTAGTTTGGCGATGTAGGTCGCCATCGACTCTGACGCTGCATAGGGCGCCGTTATGCCCTGAAGGTTCCTGTGCTCGGCCAACAATGAGAAGATTCGTTCATAGAGATAGGCGACCAGTGCATCGCCCTCTTGTTTTATTCCGGCTCCAGTGGGCGTTTGGGTCAGTGCTTCTCCTATTAGCCGCATGAACTCCAAACCTGCTCGTTTTGTGCTACCACTTGTCCGTCCACTTTCGCCCCCTGCTTCGACCGAAGGAATGAGATCGATTTGTCCGTGCATGCGCAGGATGGATACAACGCGCCCTTTCGTGTGATTTCGTATTGCGCGATCTCCAAAGTACTTGGGATCTCCAACGGAAGATACTTTGGTTAGCTCGCCATATTCCCACTCGCCCGTCTCAAGATGCCACAAAATCACGAGCGCAGCATAAAGGCGACCTTGTATCGGGAGATTGCGAGCTTTGTCCTGGTGTCTTTGACACCACTGCTCAAATTCCACCTCTGCTGCATTCTTTACTGCATTGGACAGTGTCACGATTGCATCTCCAAGTTCGGGTTGCATGTTTGGAATGTTGTGGTTGACGGATGGATAAGTCGTCAGATGGGATTACGCAGCTACAAGGTTCTTTCGTTCCAGCAAGATCATCTGGAGTTCGCTGAACTTCTGCCTGTAAGCATCTTCCACCACCCAGTTTGGCGTCAGCACAGGTATCAGAATATGGTCTGATATCCACGACACAACAGGAACCGCCAACCCATCGCCAAGCAGATGGTACGCGTCACTGTATTTCGGCGGCAACGCGTATCCGTCGTGAATTCCCATGAGTCTTGCAACTTCTCGGGTCGAGAAAAGGCGGGAGGTGATCCGATTCCCTTCAATAATCATGAGGAATTGCTTGCTTGAGCCACCACTGCCAGTTCTGAGACAACCGCTGATGTTGTCCATCCGTATTTCGGCGCGCTGGTGTTTTGTTCCTCCGTTGCTGCGAATGCGACGATAGATCGTGCCTGCGACCCGTTTACCAGATGCCTGAGCCTTTTTGACTCTTTCCAGATGGAGCGGACTCATTAATTCCAGCAGCCGGTCTGTTTCTGCCTGAGAATGCCATCGAACGCCCTCAGGCTGATCCTCCAGTAGATCCAGTAGGTCAAGCCTGCGCGGTGGCGGGTGGGGCATATTCCACCATATCCATTTGTCTTTGATTTCACCAGGCATGGACAATTGTGTCCGGGCAAGGCCGGACGGCTGCCACTTCGGATCAGGATGGCGTTGTACGACTGCGGCAGGCAATTCAATGCTCTGGTGAACTGCGACAATAAATAGCCTTGGTCTCGACTGCGGGATGAAATGCTGTGCATCGACAACCATCGGTCCAACGCGGTAACCGGCATCGATTAGGGTCTGCAATAACACCAGGAAATCTTGCCCTTTGTTCGCCGAGATTGTACCGACCACATTCTCCAAGACGATAAGCGGCAGCGGCCGTCCTTCGTCAATCAGGCCCTTCATTAGCTTCCAGAAGCCCCAAAATGACCCGCTACGCGACCCATTCAATCCCTGGCCATTTCCGGCCAGAGATAGGTCTTGACAGGGAAAGGATGCCCACGCCATTGTGGCTCCTGGCGGAAGATCGTCGACGTTCAAATCGAATACATCGCCCTCAACAAATTCATCAGCCGGTGGGAAGTTTGCGCGATAGCTTTCAGCTTTCTTCGCAGAAAAGTCGTTGGCAAACAGACAAGTCCACTGCCTACCGAGGCCAAGACGCGCCATACCGCCGCCGGCAAAGAATTCGTAGTATTTATGCTGGGCAACCATCATGCCATCACCTTCAGGAAAGCCAGAAGTCTTGTTTCCAGCGCACCGAGATCCTTGAGTT
>JAPKMV010000619.1 GCA_026645635.1 Caldilineaceae bacterium | reverse complement strand
CTGTGCGCGACCGAACGCGTGGCTGGCGTTGGACGAAAGCACCGACGACCTCGGCGTGTTTCTGCACTATTTCCTGACCGCCATGCAGACGATCTCCCCCGGTGCGTTGCAGCAGACGCAGGCGCTGCTCACCGGCTTCAGCCTGCCGCCGCCCGCAGTACTCACCGACAGCCTGATCAATGATCTGGACGAAATCGAGCGCGACTTCATCGTCGTGCTGGAGGACTATCACGCGATCCACGCGCAGGGTATCCACGATCTGTTGAACACGCTGCTCCGCCACCCGTTGCCCCACATGCACCTGGTGCTCATTGCGCGGCGCGACCCGCCGCTGTCGCTGAGCGTCTGGCGGGCGCGTAACATGGTGGCCGAGGTGCGTGTGCAAGCGCTGCGTTTCTCTGCCGCAGAGTCCGCAACCTTCATGCAGAATGCACTCGGCGCCCCCCTGCCTGATGCAGTGCTTGCCGAGTTGGTGGGGCGGACGGAGGGTTGGATCACGAGCCTGCGCCTGGCAGCATTGGCGCTGCGCTACACCGAGGACGTCGACGTCGAACTCCACGCTTTGTCGGACGTGGACCATAATCGCTTCGTGGCAGATTACTTGATCAGCGAAGTGCTCGCGCAAGTTCCAGCCGGACGCGCCGACTTCCTTTTGCAGACTGCGATTCTCGACCGGATGTGCGCGCCGGTGTGCAATGCCGTCCTGGGCTGCGACGCGCTGGACGCAGACAGCCAGCGCCATCTGGAGTGGCTGGAGCAGAACAATCTGTTCACCATCTCCCTGGACGCAGAACGGCGCTGGTATCGTTACCACCACCTCCTCCAGAGCTTTTTGCGGAGCGAGTTGGAGCGACGGCAGGGCGCTGCCGCGGTGGCATTGCTGCACACCAGGGCCAGCGCCTGGTTCGCCGCACAAGGTTTGCTTGAGGATGCACTGCGGCACGCGCTGCTGGGGCAAGATACGCCCGCCGCGATTCGCCTGATTGCCGCGCACCGCCATGACTTGATGGATACGGAACAGTGGCAGCTCCACGAACGCATGTTGCGCATGTTCCCGGCGGCGCTGATCACCGCTGACCCAGATTTGACGCTCATGGAGGCCTGGTCGGCGCGCCTGGGACGTCAGGATCTGGTGCGCTTTACGGAATTGCTTGAACGGGCTGCCAGCCTTGTCGCACAGATGGCGGAGTCGGCCCATGTCGTGCACTTGCGCGGCGAGATCGACACCCTGCGCATCACGGCGATCGTCGAAGCCACCGGTGATCCCGCAAGTGCGATCGAACTTGGCCAACGGGCGCTGGCAACCACGCCGCGCGCCTGGTACTTCGTTCGCGCTGTCGCCTGGCTGTGGCTTGCCGTCGCTTACCAGATGGTGGGCAGGCTCGATCAGGCGTATGCTGCGTTGACGGCAGGCCAGACAGAAGATATCGCTGTAGACGGGAGTGTACGGGCAAGGGTGGCTGGCTCACGCGCGTTTGTGGCCTGGATAGCGGGCGACCTGTGGGCGATCCTGCCGGTGGCTGCCCATTTGCTGGACGTTGCGGAGTATCATCATCGGCGCGAATCGTTGGGGTGGGGGCACTATTTGCTCTGCGCTGCCGCTTATCAGCGCAACGATCTGCCCGTCGCTGAGGCGCACGCCCAGGCGCTGGAAGAGATACGCTATGTTTGTACGCCCATGGCGTACTTGCAGAGTGCGTTTGTCTACGCATCAGTCTGCCAGGCGCGGGGTCTGGCGGAGCAGGCGCGGGCGAAGATCGATCTGGCTTTGACTTTCGTGCACGAGACCCACAGCGAAGGACTCTTGCCGCTGGTGCACGCGTTTGCGGCAGAACTGGCCGTGCGCCAGGGCGATCTCGGCGCGGCCAGCCAGTGGGCGGCGACGATGGGCCGCAACATACCCCTGACCTTGATGCCATACTTTTATGCGCCGCAGCTGACGCTGCCGAAGATCCTTCTGGTGCAGGCCACGCCGGCCAGCCTGGTGCAGGCGGCCGCCGAACTGTCTCGGCTGTACGCGTTCGTTACAACCACCCACAACACCTGCTTTGCCATTCAGGTATTGGCATTGGAAGCCGTGCTGCATCATGCGCAGGGCAATGGGCAGAAGGCGTTGGCCGCCCTGGGGCAGGCAGTAACCCTGGCGCAGCCTGGCGGCTTTCTGCGCGTCTTCGTCGACCTGGGGCCGGACATGGCGGTGTTGCTGAGGCAACTGGCCGCAAAAGGCGCGGCTTCTGGCTACGTCAAGCACCTGCTGCAGACATTTGCCGCAGAGACACCGCTGTGGCCAGCCGCAACGCGACCGGTGCAGCACGACATGGTCGAACCTCTGACCCGGCGCGAGCAGGAAATTCTGACGTTGTTGGCGCAGCGCCTGACGTCCAAGGAGATTGCCCTCAAACTGGTCGTCTCCGAACAGACCGTGAAACGCCATCGCGCCAACATCTATCAAAAGCTGGGTGTCAACAGCCGCCGGCAGGCAACCGCCGCAGCCGCTGCCGCCGGCATTCTCTCAGCCACAGCCTGAAAGTTGTCCCTGGATATCCATGATGTCTGCCGTCTGCGAAAATCTGCGCCATCTGCGGATGCTCGTCCGGCGCTTTGCAGAGCGGAGCAGCGCTCGCAAAACTCCACTTTTCTATCGTCCATGACGTTAGCTACTGCCGCGCCATCACGACGCGCAGCCGCTCTTCCGGCGAGATCAGGTGATCGGCGTCGGCGGCGTCGGCGCCGAGATCGATCTGCACCCAGTTCACCACGCCGGTGAAGTGGCTCGCCTCGCCCGCGTAGTCGTCGCTGACGGGCGAGGCGGTGTCGCGCCCGATGTCGGCCGTCTCGTCGGCGGAGAAAACCAGCGGCACGGTGGCAGCGACGCGCCCCTCACCCTGTTTTGCGCCGTCCACGTAGAGCGTGACCAGCCCGCCTTTGCCCAAGCCGCCGCCGTCGTAGGTGAATTCCATGCGCACCTGATGTTTGCCCGCCGGGATGGTCGTCGCACCGGCAATCTTGAAGCGCTGCAAGCCGAGCAGGTTGTAGCAGTAGACCGGCTTGCCCGCTTTGGCGTAGAGACTCCAGCCCGCAAACGCACCGCCCTGGGCGATGATCACGCCCTCGGCGCCGGCTTCCGGCACGACGATTTCGGCGGTCACCGCATGGGACTTGTTCTTAACATTGAGCAGGCTGGCTTCGCTGAGCCTCCCCATGCCGCCAA
>JAPKMV010000618.1 GCA_026645635.1 Caldilineaceae bacterium | reverse complement strand
CGCTGCGGTGGTCGCGCATGCACTGCAGCAGATCCTTGGCGTAGAGCAGCCCGACGATGACATCGATCTCGCCGTCGTAGACGGGAATGCGGCTGTGGCCGGCGGCAATGATCGTTTCCAGCGCCTGTTGCAGCGAGCTGTCCACCGGCAGCGTCACCATGTCGATGCGCGGCACCATGACTTCGCGCGCCACGGTGTCGTCCATCTCCAGGATGTTGACGATCATCTCCCGCTCGCTCTCCTGGAGCGCTGACGCTTCGTCGTGAACGTTCATCAACCGGCGCAGACCATCCTCACTCAGGAAGATGGCCTCTTCCTGTGCAGCATCGTCCGGGCTGCCGAGTCGTCCCCCCATCTGCATCAACAGATAGGTTACTGGGGCGAAGACAAGCATCACACCGTGAACGAACGAGGCCATCCACAATGCAATGCGGTCAATATAGGGCAGCACGAGAGCGCGGCTGGCCACATGGGCGACCGCCGTGATCAACCACACCGTCACCAGTGCGAGCAAGAATGTCCACGGGTCGGCCACATCCTGCCACATGATGCCCAGCGCCAGGCCAGCCGCCAGCAGCGCCAGGGTTCTGGCGAGCATGACGCTGAGCCACAACTGGGCGCTCTTGTCCAGTGCTTCGATCAGCCGTGCGGCCCGTGTTTCGCCCTCGGCTGCCAATTTGCGCAAATGGTTGCGATCGACCGTGGTGATCGCCACTTCTGCGGCGGCAACCACTGCCACCAGCAAGATGGCGACGCCAAAGACGACCCAACCGAATAACGACACTTCCACCAATGACTCCTCTTGTGGTGCGCAGCCTGACGTTGGCAGGCCCGCAGCACACTCCACACAAACCAGTGCTATTGTTCCCGCGGGACAGCCGGGCGCGCCGGCGTGCCATAGACGAGCGTTTCCGCCGGCACATCGCGCGTCACCACCGAGCCGGCGCCGGTGCGGGCGCGCTCGCCCAGCGTCACCGGCGCCACCAGCAGGGTGTCGCTGCCGATAAAGACATCGTCGCCAACAACCGTCTTGTTCTTGTTTTTGCCGTCATAGTTGCAGGTAATCGTGCCGGCGCCGATGTTGACGTTGGCGCCGATCTGGGCGTTGCCGATATAGCTGAAGTGGCCCATCTTGACGCCCGGCGCCAGGTAGCTATCCTTGACCTCACCGAAGTTGCCCATGTGGACGCCTTCACCCAGGTGTGCGCCCTTGCGCAGATGGCCGAACGGCCCGATCTCGGCGTGGGCGTCCATGCGCGCCGCCTCGATGACGGAGTAGGTGGCGCGGCAATCGTCGGCCAGCACGCTGTCGACGATCTGCGTGTACGGCCCGATCTGGCAACGTGCGCCGAGCGCAGTGTCGCCTTGCAGCATACAGCCCGGCAGCACCACCGTATCCATGCCGATCGTCACCGTATCTTCGATGTAGGTGGTGGCTGGATCCACGATGGTTACACCGGCCAGCATGTGCTGTTCCAGGATACGGCGTTGCAGGACGGCGCTGGCCTGCGCCAGGTGGATGCGGGTATTGACGCCGTCCACTTCGGCGGTCGGCGCCGGTGAGGTGATGACCGCGCGTCCCTGCGCCACCGCCATGCCAACCAGGTCGGTGAGATAGTATTCGCCCTTGGCGCTGAGGGTCAGCCTCGGCAGGTTGTCCCACAGCCAGGCTGCATCGAAACAGTAGACACCGGGGTTCAGTTCGCGGATCAGCTTCTGCTGCGGCGTACAGTCGGCCTCTTCGACAATGGCCACAATCGCGCCCGCATCGTCGCGCACGATGCGGCCAAAGCCCTGCGGGTCGTCACGCGTGACCGTGAGCATGGCGATGGCAGGGTTGGTTGTTGTTCGTGCGCGGGCAAAATGCGCCAGCAGTTGTTCCAGGGTGGCCGTGCGTAGTAGCGGCATGTCGCCGTAGGTGACCAGCACCGCGTCGGCGGCGCCGCGCAGCGTTTGCTCGGCCTGCCAGACAGCGTGGCCCGTGCCGAGCAGTTCTTCCTGGACGACATATTGGCAGCGGTCGCCCAGCAACTGCTGCACCTGCTCACGGCCGTGGCCGACAACCAGCACCGGTGGCGCGTCCACTAGGGACTGGACGGCGCGCACGGCCCAATCGACCAGCGGGCGGCCCAGCAGCGGATGCATGACTTTGGGTTGAGCTGACTTCATGCGGGTGCCAAAACCCGCAGCAAGGATGACGGCGGTCGTTTTCATGGCAACAGACTTTCAGCGGACGCGCAAAAACAGCCAGATGCGTGGCATGGTGGCTGTGACAGGAATCGACTCGATCGCAACAATCGAGCTGCAATGGACTTGGTGAGTTGGGTGTGCGGGGGCTGAGGTGGTTCGTCGGCCATGTTGAAAGCAGGCGGGTCTCAGAACGTGCCTGTCCCTGACGGGATTCTAACACGCCTGCGGTAAGGTGAACAATCGATCCAGGCGAAATATCTGAAAAGCAGAATGAAAAAAACGGGAGGATAAGTTGGCAATGGCCTACTCTCGCATAGGCTTACGCCCATACTACCATCGGCGCTGGCGGGCTTAACTGCCGGGTTCGGGATGGGACCGGGTGTACCCCCGCCGCTCGTATCACCAACTCACTCCCGTTTCTCACGAGTGATGAGTGCTCAATTGTTAACACTGAGATTGTGCAATTCTGTGATTCAGCGATTGTGTCATTGTGCGATTACGAGATTCAGCTTGCGCTGTCCAATCCCTCAATCGCCTAATCTCTCAATCGCTTTCCCGAATCGCTCAATCTCTGCGCTCACCGCACACCTTGCGCTGATACGCTAAAAACTGTCTAAGATGAAGGAACTTCCTCACAGGCTCTTCTCACTCCCATCCTCACCCTCGCAGGTGAAAACGTGTCATTAAGCCCTCGTGCATTAGTACGGGTTTGCTCAAGGCCTCTCAGCCTGTACACAGCCCGCCTATCAAGCTGGTCGTCTCCCAGCGCACTTACCAGGTTACCCTGTGAGGGAACTTATCTCGAAGCGGGCTTCCCACTTAGATGCTTTCAGCGGTTATCCCTCCCGGACTTAGCTACCCAGCTATGCATTTGGCAACACAACTGGCGCACCAGCGGTCCGTCCACCCCGGTCCTCTCGTACTAGGGGCAGACCTCCTCAATTCCCTTACGCCCACAGCGGATAGAGACCGACCTGTCTCACGACGGTCTGAACCCAGCTCGCGTACCACTTTAATGGGCGAACAG
>JAPKMV010000617.1 GCA_026645635.1 Caldilineaceae bacterium | reverse complement strand
GGATTATACTCCATGCTGGCGCAGCGGCGGAATGTATCCGCATCAGCGTCCAGCAACTGTTCAAGCCGCGTCGAAATGAGGCTCTGAATAGAACGCGGATGACGCGAATTGGGCGAATTTGCGCTGATCCAATTCGCGACAATCTGCCGAATCAGCGTCATCCGCGTTCTATTGCAACTGGCTGAACGGTCACCAGCCCCCTTTTACCTGCGGTTCCGGCTGCCGCCCCTCGATCTGTGCCCTTTATTCTTCCGCCAGCCGCGCGTACACCAGCGTGTCCGTCCACAGGGGCGCGCCCGCTGCGTCGCGGCGGAAGAAGACGTTCTGGCGCAGCAGCCCTTCCCGGCGGAAGCCGATGCGTTCTAGGAGCTTCCAGGAAGCGACGTTCTCCGGGTTGCAGTGGGCGTAGATGCGGTGGATGCCGCGCTCGGCAAAGGCGTGGGCGACCACCGCGGTCGCGGCTTCGGCGGCGTAGCCCTGGCGCTGATAGGCTGGGTTGAGGATGTAGCCCAACTCGCAGGTGAGATGTTCCAGCGGCTCCACCTGCTTGAGGTAGATCTGCCCGATCTGGCGGCCGGTGGCGGCGACCTCCACTGCCCAGAAATGGGGGGATGTCGCCAGGTCTGCCGCCATTGCCGCAGCCTCCTCCGAGGTGATCGGCGCGCCCGGCTCGAAGATGTAGGTTTGCGGGTCGGACAGGTAGGCATGGAGGTCGCCGGCATCCCCGGCGCGAAAGGCGCGCACGATGAGGCGGGACGTGTGGAGTGGCTGACGCAAGTCGAGCATCGTCTGTTCCTGGAGATCGCACCGCTTGAAAAAAACTGCACCTGGCCGAAACATGTCAGCCAGGTGCAGCAAGACGAACGCTGTCGCGTAGATCATATTACGCGCCGCCAGCTTCTCTGGCGGTCTTGTCGATTACGCGATGTTGAAGATGCCCAGCACCCAGTTGATCAGCCAAGTGACAACGCCAATCGATACCGCACCGACGAGCGCGCCGACAAAACCCTTTACCTCCAGCCCGGCGACGAAACGACCACTAAGCAACAGCACAACGGCGGCGACGATCAGGCTGACGATAGAGCCGAGGAAGTCCGTGCCGATTGTGATGTTGAAGAGGCCAAGCCCCCAGGTAATGAGGCCGCTGATGATGGCAATCACGATCGCAGCGATGAATGCCGGACCGAAGCCACTCACCGTCAGGCCAAGACCCAGCCTGCCCACAATCCAGATCACCAAGCCATAGAACAGCGCACCCAACACGATATTGACGAGCAGACCAATAAAATCCATTGCTTCCTCCTTGTGAACATGTTTGAAATTGTAACGACACTTGCATTACACCACATATACGCAAAATGCAAAAATGGATTTCTGCTGCCGCGCTTGCACGACCCGCCGTTCGGCGTCGTTCCAGGGTATAATGCGAGGGTGGCGCATCTGCCGCGCCTGGCTTGAAGGAGAAATCATGTCCACAACCCATCGCCCATTGCGCGTAGCCATCATCGGCACGGCGCGACGTTCCGACTATTTCTACGGTCCGCTGGTCAAGGCGCTGCCCGACCTGGTGGAACTGGTGGGCGTCTGGGGACGCAGCGCCGACTCTGCCCGCCGCCTGGGAGAAACCCTGGCCGTTCCCTGGTTCACTGACCTGGATCATCTGGTGCGGGAGACCGCGCCGGATATCGGCATCGTCTCCGTGGCCTACGGCGCCAACGGCCAGGTTGGGCTGGCAGCGGTGGAGGCTGGGCTGCATGTGCTGCTGGAGACGCCCATCGCCCATGACCTGGCCGAGGCCGACGCCATCATCGCCGCGGCGCAGCAGCGGGGCAGGAAGATCGAGGTGGCCGAGCAGTTTCACCGCCGCCCGCTGGAACAGATCAAACTGGCGCTGCTCGCTTCGGGTCTGTTCGGTCGCGTCCACACCGCGTTCAACGACTTCGCCGGCCACGGCTATCATGGCGTCTCGGTGCTGCGCTCCTACATTGGCTTCGATGCGCAGCCCGTGCAGGTGACCGGCGCGGTGCAATCTTACCCGCTGGCGCCCCACTGGGCGCGGCTCAGCGACCAGCGCGGCGCGCGCAGCGAAACCCAGGAGCACGCGCTCATCGAGTTCGACGGCGGCCAGCTTGGCGTCTACCACTGGACCAACGTAGGCTACGACTCGCCCCTGCGCTGGTGGCGCAGCAGCCGCTTCCTGGCCGAAAAGGGGATGGGTGTCACCGTGGGCGTCAACCTGGAGGTGCAGGAATGGCTCACGCTGCTGGCGCCGGGCGGTGAGGCGCCCCGGTTCATCACGCTGGAGCGGCGGCGGGAGCGGGTCGATGGCGGCGCGCTGACAGCGATGATCGCCCACACCGGCGACCCTGACCTGCCCCAGGTGCGCTGGGACAACCCCTTCCGCCCGGCGCGTGCGGGGCATGGCCCCCAGTGGTCGGACGACGAGATCGGCGTGGCGGGCTGTCTGTTGAGCCTGGTGGAGGCGGTGCAGAGCGGCGGCGAGCCGAGCTATGGCCCGCACCAGGCGCGGCTGGATCAGGCGGTGGTGCTGGCCATGCGCCAATCCGCCGTGGAAGGGGGGCGCCCGATGCGGGTGGCGCTGCCGGGCGGCGCCGAGGGGCAGGTAAGCCGATGACGAGCGCCGCTGCGCCGCGCTGGCGCCTGCTTCTGCCCCTGCTCATCGTGATTGCCGGTCTGGTGGTGGACCAGGCGACCAAGTGGCTGGCGCGGGAGACGCTCGCCGGCCAGCCGCCGATCCTGTTCTTTGGCGGCATCGCCCGCCTGCTCTATGCCGAAAACCCCGGCGCGTTTCTCAGCCTCGGCGCGGACCTGCCGCTGGACGCGCGCTTCTGGATTTTTTCGGTGCTGGCGACGCTGCTGCTGGCCGCGCTGGTGGTCTATGTGCTGCGCGCGTCGGCTTCGTCGCCCCTGCTGACCCTGGTGGCGGTGAGTCTCTTTGTGGCCGGCGGCGTGGGCAACCTGATCGACCGCATCTTCAACGAGGGGCGCGTGGTCGATTTTATGCAGGTGGGCATGGGCTGGCTGCGCACCGGCGTCTTCAACGTGGCCGACATGGCGATCATGGCGGGTGTGGGTCTGGCAGTGCTCGCCATGCTCAGGCAGCCTAGAGAATAGACCGCGGATTTGGCGGATGAGGCGGATTCTCGCGGATTAGGCAAGGATTTGGGGAAATCGAGTGGAATAGACCGCGGATTTGGCGG
>JAPKMV010000616.1 GCA_026645635.1 Caldilineaceae bacterium | reverse complement strand
CCGCGGTCGTCCCGGAGGCGGATGAGGCGCCAGCGGCGGATGGCGCCGCTGCGGTCGCGGCCAGCACGCGCCCCGAACCGCTCCAGGATTTGCTCGACGCCGCGACCGACGAACACCCGCGCCTGGTGACGCGGCGGGTGCGCAAGCTGATGGCCAACATCCTCGGCATTCCCCGGGAGCAGCCGCTGGCCGAGGATGTCCCCTTCCACCAACTGGGCGTCGATTCGCTGTTGGCGCTGCGTCTGCGCAACGCCGTGCAGGCCGATTACTGGATCGACATCCCCGTCGTGCGCTTCGTCACCGAGTTGAGCGTCGCCGCGCTGACCGACGCCATCCTGACGCAAGTGGCCGCGGCGGGTCTGCTCCAGGGAGATGGCGGCGAGCCATCCACCGCGCCTGACCTGCTGGCGGCGGATGCGTGGGTGGAGGGAGAATTATGAACCATGCATCCGCGGCGCTGCCCGACGACGTGGTGCAACGCCTGCACCAGCTTGCCCTGGACGGCTGGCGTTTCTGGCTGGAGGAAGGGCGTCTCCGCTACCGAGCGCCCAAAGCAGCCGCCACTGCCGGCGTGCTGGAGGAGTTGAAGACACACAAAGCCGCGATCATCGAGCTGCTCACTGCGGCGCCGCACAGCCTGGACATCTGCCCGCTGAGCTATGGCCAGACTGCGCTCTGGTTTCTGTGGCGGCTGGCGCCGGACAGCCACGCCTACAACCAGTCGCTGCCGCTGCGCATCGCCGACGCGGCCGACGACGCCGCAACGCGTTGGCGCGCCGCGTGCGCTGCGTTGGTGGCCCGCCACCCCATGCTGCGCACGGTCTTCCCGGCGCGCGACGGCCAGCCTTACCAGCAGGTGCTGCCGGACGCGCCGTTCGCCTGGCAAGCGAACGACGCATCCATTTGGGACGCCGCGCACCTGGCCGCCGCGCTGGAAGCCGCCCACGCCGCGCCCTTCGACCTGGCGCAGTCACCCGCGCTGCGCTGTCACTGGTTCGCCGACGCCGCGGGACGCGGTCAGCACATCCTGCTGCTCACCCTGCATCACATCCGCTGCGACGGTTGGTCGCTGGAACTGATGCGCCGCGAACTCAATGCACTGGCCGCGCCGGATGCTGCGCCGTTGCCGCCGGCGCCGGTCGTCACCTACCACGACTATGTGCACTGGCAGCGCGCGCTGCTCGACGGGGACACGGGCGAGCGGCTGTGGGAGTTCTGGCGCGGCCAGTTGGCCGGCCCGCTGCCGCTGCTTGACCTGCCCGGCGACCATCCGCGCCCGCCCATCCAGCGCTACGATGGCGCCAGTTGTGCGCTCGACCTGTCGCTCGCGCTGAGCCAGTCGTTGCAGCAACTCGCCCAGGCGGAAGGCGCGACACGTTTTGAACTGCTGCTGGCGGCCTTTTTCACCCTCCTCCACCGCTGCACCGGCCAGGACGACCTGCTGGTCGGCGCGCCTCACGCAGGGCGCAACCGTCCCGAGTTTGCGCCGCTCGTGGGCTATTTCGTCAATCCGCTGGTGCTGCGCGCCGCCGTTGACCCCGGCATGAGCTTTCGCGGTTTGCTGAGGGACGTGCGCGAGCGGGTGCGCGCGGCCATCGACCACGCCGAATTTCCCTTTCCCCTCCTGGTGCAACGGCTCCAGCCGGAACGCAGCCCTGACCGCTCACCCATCTTCGACGTGAGCATGAACTACCACACGCTGCGCAGCCCGGCGGACAGCCGCGGCGCGGACGCAGCGGAGATGATCGAAATCCCCCAGGCGGACGGCAAGTTCGACCTCACGCTGAACATCGTGGAGGAGGGCGACCGGCTGCACGGCGCGCTGGGCTACAACCGGACGATCTTCGACGCGGCGACGGTGCGCGGCTGGGCCGACGCCTTCACCGCGCTGCTCCACGGCGTTGTCGCCCAGCCCGACGCGACTCTGGCGACCTTGCCGCTGCAAATGGCGCGCGGGCTGACGCCGGCGCTGGCCGGACCGCAGCGCATCATTGCGCCGGAACAGATGCTGCACCTACGCTTTGCCGCGCAGGCGGCGCAGCGTCCCAACGCACCCGCAGTCGCCGACGAGCACAAGACGCTCACCTACGCTGAACTCGACCGCCGGGCGGCTGCGCTGGCCGCGGTTCTCCGCGAACTGGGCGCCGAGCCGGATGCCCGCGTCGCCATTTGCACCGGCCGGTCGGTGGATTTCTGCGTGGCCATGCTGGCGACGCTTCAGGCAGGCGCGGCCTACGTTCCCCTGGATCCCGCCAGCCCCGCCGACCTGCTCACCTTCATGGTGGACTACGCCGGCGCGGTGGGGCTGCTCACCCAGGCGGCGCTGCTCCCGGATCTGCCCCCATTGCCGTGTCCAGTCATCTGCATCGACCAGGACCAACCTCGCCCCGCGCCGACAGAGCTGGCGCCGGTCACGCTCGACAACCTGGCCTACGTGATGTACACATCCGGCTCCACAGGGCGGCCCAAAGCGGTGGCGGTGACGCACGGCGCGGTTGCCAACTACACCGACAGCATGGTGCGCGACCTGGCCATCGACGGGCCGTACAATTTTCTTCTCGCCTCTACGTTTGCCGCGGACTTGGGCAACACGGTGATCTTTCCGGCGCTCGCCACCGGCGGCTGTCTGCACATCCTGCCCGAGTCGGCGCGGCTCGACCCCAAGGCGTTCGCCGCGCTGATGGCCGAGCGGGAGATCGACTATCTCAAGATCGTGCCGTCGCACCTGGCGGCGCTCTTGGGCGACGACCCGGCGCGGGCGCTGCCGCGGCGGGCGCTGGTGTTGGGCGGCGAGGGCGCCGCGCCGGTTTGGGTGGCGCGGCTGCAAGACGCGGCGCCGGCCTGCCGTATCTACAACCATTACGGCCGACCGAGACCACGGTGGGCGTGCTCACCCACCGCTGGGAGCCGGCCGCACCGCTCCCGCCGACGGCGACGCTGCCCCTCAGCCGCGCAGTCGCCAACACGGAGATCTTTCTCCTCGATGCAGCCATGCAGCCGACGCCGCCCGGCGCCGTGGGTGAGTTGTACGTGGGCGGCGTCTGTCTGGCGCGTGGCTATCTGGGCGATGGTGCGCCGGGCGGCTTTGTGCATTTGACCCCGGAGAGCGGCGTGGAGCGGCGGCTCTATCGCACCGGCGACCTGGCGCGCCAGCGGACGAACGGTGCGTTGGAAGTGTTGGGGCGCAAGGATCGTCAGGTCAAAGTGCGCGGGTATCGCATCGAACT
>JAPKMV010000615.1 GCA_026645635.1 Caldilineaceae bacterium | reverse complement strand
TCAAGCCGGGTGAAATCATGGGGACGCAGGTGACGCCGGCGATGTGGCTGGGGATTGCAGTCTTGATGGTGACGCCGATTCTCATGCTTCTGCTCACACTGACGCTGGATCAGCCTGTCAATCGTTGGGTCAACATCATCGTCGCCATCTTCTGGTTCGGCTTCAACCTGATCGGGTTGCCGACCTATCCCGGCCTATACGACCGCTTTTTGATCGTTGTCGGGCTGGTGTTCAATGTGCTGACAGTCTGGTATGCATGGCGTTGGATCTGACCGAGGACAGAATCAGTGGGGAATCCGGTCAGCCGTGGCAGATTTTGGTCACGAATGAAACGAATTTTGACGAGTTTCTGCGAGACATCAGTTGATTCGTATCAATTCGTATAGATTCGTTCAATTCGTGACAGAAGTGGAACCGTTACTTTAAGGGAACACCTGATGAAAGCGATTGTCTACACAGAATATGGGCCGCCCGATGTCCTGCGTCTCGCCGAGGTGGCAACGCCGGCGCCGCAAGCAAACGAGATATTGATCCGCGTGCATGCGGCGTCAGTGAACTTCGGCGACCTGATGGCGCGCAACTTTGGCAACATCTCGGCGCGTGAATTCAACATGCCGGCGTTTTTCTATTACCCGGCGCGGCTGGCCTTTGGGTGGCGCAAACCAAAGCAGCCGATCCTGGGCAGCGAATTTGCCGGCGAGGTCGCGGCAGTGGGCGCTGCCGTCACGCGCTTCAAGCCGGGCGACGCCGTCTTCGGCTATCGCGGCCCGCAGATGGGCGCATACGCCGAATATCTGTGCGTGCCGGAAACGGGGATGGTGGCGCACAAACCGGCGAACCTGAGCTATGCAGAAGCAGCCGCTGTGCCCTATGGCGGCCTCACCGCGCTGACGCTGCTGCGCCACGTCGATCTCCAGCCTGGGCAGCGGGTGTTGATCAACGGCGCCAGCGGCGGGATCGGCGCGGCGATGGTGCAGCTGGCCAAGCAGCATGGCGCACACGTGACCGGCGTCTGTGGAACGGCGCGGCTGGAATACGTGCGGTCGCTCGGCGCCGATCGCGTGATCGATTACACCCAAACGGATTTCACCCAGAATGGGGAAACCTACGATCTGATCGTTGACATCCTGGGGCGGAGTTCGTTTGCGCGCTGCAAAGGCTCGCTGAAGCCCAACGGCGTCTACTTCCCGGTCAGCTTCAAGATGAAGGCGTTGCTGCAGATGCTGTGGACGAAGCTGTTCGGCGACAAGAAGGTCATTTGCGCGCTGTCGGACGAGAAGCCCGCCGACCTGGAGGTAATCAGGGAACTGATCGAGGCTGGGGACTACACGGCGAGTGTCGACCGCTGCTTCGCGATGGAAGACGCAGCGGCGGCGCACCGCTACGTCGAGTCCGGCCACAAACAGGGCAACGTCGTCATGCTGTTGTCAGAGCAAAACACACTTTCTGAGAAACGGCGACAACCTGGAAGCGCGAAAGGAATCTTGACCGTTTTGTCTGAAGATTTTGTCTGATGATGATGTGATGCGGGCGCAACACTTGCTCAAGACGCCGCCAACAGATTCTTGACGAATTCCATGAAGAGCTTCGCCGTGTGGGGCACTCTCCTGCCCTGCACGGCGGCAAGCACAATGTCACTCTCGATCACTTCTTCCAGCGGGATCGCCACCACCTCCGGGTGGCGATGATAGGCCACCAACTGCGCCATCATCAACGCCACGCCGCTGTTCGACGCCACCAGCCCCAGCACGCTCTCCACGCGCAGGCTGGCGTAGAAGATGCGCGGCTCGAAGCCGGCGGCGCGGCACGCATCCACCGCCAGTTCATGCACCACCGTGCCCCGGTCGAACATGATGTGATTCTCGTCGGCGAGTTCGGCCAGCGCCAGCGACGCATACCCGGCCAGGCGATGGGTGCGCGCCACGACCGCCACCATGCGGTCGTGCGCCACCGGGTGAGTCACATACGCCGCCGGGTCGAGATAGTTGTTGCGCACGAAGGCCAGGTCGTACTGATGGCTGGCGAGCGCCGGCAGAATCGCCGACGCCTCGCGTTCATCCAGCGTCAGGTCGATGTCGGGGTGCAGGGAGCGGAAGCGGGCCACGCAGGTGGTGATGCCGTATTGCGCAATGACGGGGATGGCGATGATGCGCAAGGTCGGCGCGGTCTTGAAGCGGCCGAGATCGGCCAGCAGCGCCCGCTGCGCAGCGTCGATGGTGCGGGCGTGTTCGAGGAAGACGGCGCCGGCTGGCGTCAGCGCGATTTGGCGCTTGCTGCGGTCGAAGAGCGCGACGCCCAACTCCTTCTCCAACGCCATGATCTGCTTCGAGAGCGAAGATTGGGAGATGTAGAGTTCGTCGGCCGCAGCGGAGAAACTACCCGTCGCCGCCACTGCCAGCACGTACTGAATCTGGGTGATGTCCATTGCGCGTCACGGATTGAAAGGTGACCTTCTGCGACGCGGCTAACGGCCTGGTTCAGAAGTGAAAGGATTGACCACACGCACGCCTTGATAGGTCTGGCCTGCATTCAGATCTTCCGACCACACGACGGGACAGCCAAGCCGCGCGGCACTCTGCAAGATCATTGCATCCCAAAACGAAATCTGATAACGCTCATGCAGATCGGCAGCGGCCAGCACATCGGCTCCCGTGGGTGTGTGTGGCCGCCAAAGGGCAAGGTCGCTCAGGAGCACGTGCAGATCAGCCGGTGGAATCTGGATCAATTTGCGGGCGCCGACAACGTAGAACTCCTGCAACACCTGCACGCTCAGACAGCCGCGCCGTGACCGCCAAAGTCCGGCCACCAATGCTTGAGCACGTGCATGGCGCATCCCGGCCGAATCGTCGTAGGCGTAAATTAGGATATTCGTATCCACGAATTCCAGGATCTGCTCAGCGCTCATGAAGCGCCTCGCGCGTCCATCTCACTGCGCCCTGCGTGCCCAGGTTCATGCCCCGCTCCAGATAGGCGAGTTGACGGTCACAGGCTGCCTGGTAGGCATCCTCATGTTCGACCAAATCAAGGATAGCCTGTGTCACCATCGACGATAGCGATGTCTGCCGCGCAACGGCAATCTGGCGCGCCCTGTGCAGCACGTCTTTGGGAATTGCTAAAGTGATGTTCTGTGTGTCCACGGAAAACCTCCTTCGAGTAGGCGCTAAGAGCGCCGAGATCGACAAAGAATTGTCGATGTTGCAAGGACGAAAAAGATCATAGAGCAAATCCTAA
>JAPKMV010000614.1 GCA_026645635.1 Caldilineaceae bacterium | reverse complement strand
GGGCAGCAACCCGCTTGCGCAGCGCCAGGTCGAAGGCCTGCACCGCCAGTGTGGCGATGTCATGGTCGTCTTCGTCGTCCGTGCTCGGGTTCAGCTTGGCGTTCTCGTCGATCACGTCATCCTTCACCGGCAGTTCGTTGTTGATGCCGTCCGGCGTCGAGTCCTTGTCGAAGCCCGGCGGCGCGTTGTCCGAGAAGATCTCGGCGAAGTTGGTGATCGTCTGCCCCGCCAGACCATCGGCGATGCGCAGGGTGATCTCGACCGTCGTCTGGCCGCCGGGCGGGATCGGGCCAGGGATGATCGTCACCGGGTTGGCGTCGGCGCTCCAGGTCGGGTTGTCCGCCGGGTTGTAGATCAACCCCAACTGGATATAATCGATCACTGCCACGTTGGTCGCCGGCAGGTCGCCCTGGTTGATCACGTCGATGGCATAGGTGACCGAGTTGCCGGTGTTGGCCAGCGGCGTGCTCGACAGGCTCGCCACCCGCTTGCGCAGCGCCAGGTCGAAGACGAAGAAGCCGAAGTCGATGGTGTTGTCACCGCCGACCGTCGGCTCGCCACCCGAAGTCAGGGTGATGAGCGGGCTGGTCACCGGCGCACCTGTGGTCGTCTGGATGCCGTTGTCGTCGTTGTCAACCTGGTTGTCGGTTGTCGTGGTCGGCGTGCTGCTCGTCGGATAGGCGGCCGGCGGCTGCGGGATGTAGACGAAGTACTGGCCCGGCGTCAGGTTGATGAACTGGTAGATGCCGCCGTCGCTGGTCACGTCGACCGCCAGCGGCGCATCCACGCCCGGCGTCTGGCCGGCTCGGTAGAGCTGCACCTGCACGCCGTTGATGCCTTCCTCGCCGTCGTCGACGCGACCGTTGTTGTTGCGGTCGTGCCAGACCAGATTGCCCAGGCTGACCGACGCCACGCGGAAGCCGAAGTCGATGGTCATGTCGCCGTTGGCGTCGTCACCGTCGTTGGTCGGTTCGCTGCCGGTGGTGAGGGTGATGATCGGGCTGGTCACCGGGCCGCCCACCGTGGTCTGCGCGCCATTGTTGTCGTTGTCTTCCCCGTTGTCGTTCAGATCGACGACGCTGCTCACCGCCGGGAAAGCCTGGGGCGGGTTCGGGATGTAGACCCGATACTCGCCCGGCTGCAGGTTCGTGAAGCGATACTCGCCGCCGTTGCTGGTCTCGACTTCACCCAACGGTGCATCTACGCCCGGCGTCTGGTCGGCGCGGTAGAGCTGCACAATCACGCCGTCGATGCCGCTTTCGCCGCTGTCGAAGATGCCGTTGTCGTTGGCGTCATGCCAGACCCGGTTGCCCAGCGCCAGCGGCGAGAAGAAGCCGAAGTCGATGGTCGTGTCGGTGTTGATGTCGCTGCCGTCCACGTCGCTGATCGGCTCTTCGCCCGGCGTGAGTGTGATCACCGGGCTGGTGACCGGGCCGCCCGGGTTGTTCTGGATGCCGTTGTCGTCGCCATCTTCCTGGTTGTCCGCCGTGTCGGTCAGCGTGCTGCTGGCCGGGAAGTTCGCCGGCGGATTGGGGATGTAGACGAAGTACTGGCCCGGATTCAGGCTGGCGAAGAGATAGCTGCCGTCCGCGCCCGTGGTGACCGTCGCGACAGGCTGGTTTACACCAGGCGTGTCGCCGGCGCGATAGAGCTGCACCGTCACACCTGCCACGCCTTGCTCATTGGCGTCCAGCACGCCGTTGTTGTTGACATCGTTCCAGATCTGGCCGCCCAGGGCCACGCCCGGTAGATCGACGGTGGCGATGTCGTGGTCGTCTTCGTCGTTGCCAGGCACGTTCTTGCCGTCTTCGACGATGACATCATCTTTCACCGTGCCGTCGTTGGCCGGGTTCATGTCCATGGTGGAGTCCGCGTCGATGGGCGCCGCGTTGCCGACGATCTGGTCGTCGGACGCCGCGATCTCCGCCGCGTTCGTCACCTGGCGGTTGGCCGCAGCCGGCGTGGTGCGCAGCACCAGCGTCGTCACGAAGCTCTGCCCCGGCGCAATAGCCGTAGTCAGAACGGTCGTCGGCGTCACACTGGGCGCCTGCACCCAGTTCGGGTTGTCCGCTGGGTCGAAGACCAGGCCCGCGGGCACGTAGTCCACGAGCATGACATCGGTGGCGGTGATGCTGCCCTGGTTGAACACTTCGAGCGCGAAGGTCAGCTTGCTGTGGCCGGCGGCGATGGGCGACGGCGCAAAGATCAGGCTCTTGCGCAGCGCCAGGTCGAAGACATCGACCGACAGCGACGCACCGTCGTGGTCGTCTTCGTCGTCGATGCCCGGTCGCAGCTTGGCGTTCTCGTCGAGCACATCATCCTTCACCGGCTGCTCACTGTTGTTGCGGTCCGGCGTGGAGTCGAAGTCCGCGCCGGCGAACCAGCCATCCGCCGCCACTTCGGCGAAGTTGGACAGCGTCTGGCCGCGCGTCCCCAGGTTGAGCGCAAGCACGATATCGACCGTTGCCACTGAACCGGGTTGGATCGGGCCGGCAATAGTCGTCACGATTGCCCCGTTGTCGATGTTCCAGGCCGGGTTGTCGGCCGGCGTGAAGGTGAACCCAGGCTGCACGTAGTCGATCACCTGCACGTTGCTCGCCGCTACGTCGCCCTGGTTGAACACTTCCAGGCGGAAGGTCACCGTGCTCAGACCTGGCACCAACGGCGTGTTGGAGAGGCTCGCTACCTGCTTGCGCAGCGCCAGGTCATACTTGACGAAGCTCAAGTCGATGGTGGTGTTCGAGTTGACGCCGTTGCCGTCCACAGCCGTATCGGGTTCGCCGCCGGCTGTCAGCGTGATCGGGCCAGTGCTGATGCCGTTGGCCGCCGGGCTGTTGTTGTCGATGCCGTTCTCGTCCACGTCCTGATCCAGGTCGGCGTTCGGGTCACCTGCGCCGGTGGCGGAGTAGAGACCCGCCAGCGGGCCGCCTGCCTGGAACTGAGTGGCCGGCACGCGCACGCGGTAGCTGCCCGGCGTGACGCCATAGAAGATGTAGTCGCCCTGGGCGTTGCTTGTGGTCGTGGCGATCACCGCGCCGTTGCTGTCGAGCAACTGTACAGTGACGTTGGCCAGCCGCGGCTCGGTCCCGTCGAGGCGACCGTTGTTGGCCACCCCACCGCCGACGCCGTTGTCGCGCCAGAGCGTGCCGCCCACGCTGAGCAGTACATAGTCTTCCACCTCGCCGTCGGGCGCCAGACCGGTGGGCAGGTCGGCCCATGCCTGGCTCGTGGT
>JAPKMV010000613.1 GCA_026645635.1 Caldilineaceae bacterium | reverse complement strand
AAGGCTGGCAGGTGACGCTCGCCGCCGCGCAGGTGACGGCGACGCCGCCGCCGGGCGCGGCGCCGGGGGTTTACGCCGTCGTCCTCACCGCGCAGCCGGCCAGCCACCCCGGGCTGATCCTGACCGCGGAGCACCTGGTCACCGTGACGCCCCACAGCGGGATGCAGCTCGAGCTGCGCCCCGACCCGCTCACCACCGTGCCGATGGGGACGCAGCTCAACCCCGACAGCCTGGTCAACACCGGCCAGGCACAGGTGCCCGGCGCGGCCTACATCATCGAGATCGCCAACACCGGCAACGCGCCGCGCACCTACACCGTCGCCACCCTGGCGCTGCCCCCCGGCGCAACCGGTCAGCTTGGCCTCTACGTGACGCCCGGCGCGCTGCCCGCGGCGGGGACGGCGCACACCATCAACGTCGCGGTGAGCGATGACGCCGGCCAGAACGCCAACGCCAGCGCCCAGTTCGTCATGCCCCCGGTGGCCTTCAGCTACGTCACGGTGACGCCGGCCACCCAGGCCATCGCCAGCAGCGGCGCCGCGACTTACGACGTGACCGTAACCAACGTGGGCAACGCGCCCGGCAGCTTCGGCGTAGCGCCCCGCGCCTACAACTTCGACGGCACGCTCAGCTTTGGCGCGCTGCCGCCAGCCGTCAACCTGGCCCCAGGCGCGAGCGCCAGCTTCCCGGTGATGCTCCTGGCGACCAACGCACCGCCCCGGCGCACCGTGCCCCTCTTCTTCGGCAGCCCGGTGGCCAACACGGTCTACACCCCCACCGCGCTGGCTGAGGTCAAGGTGGTTTCCACCACTTCCGAACCGTTCCTGGCTGCGGCCAACCGCTGCCAGCAGAACCCCACCGTCGCCGCGGCCTTCGCCGCGCTGGTGGCTGCCGTGGATGACCTGGACTACTGGTGCGCAGAGGGCCAGTGCTCGCCGGTGCTGCGCGACCGCGTGGTTGCGGCCAGCAACGACCTGGCTGACTACGCGCAGAGTGCGGCGCAGCCGGTGACGCTGCCCGCCCGCGCTGCGGTCGTGAACGCCGCCACCCAGCTTGCCGGCCAGACCGGCAGCGCGGATATTCTGGCCGCAGTCGCCGGCCTGGGCGCGGCGGTCGAAACGCTGAGCGGCGAACTCTGCCAGGTGACACAGCACCGCGGCGCGGCGCGCTTCACGCCTTACGTGGACGCAATCCTGCTGGGCGAGACGGCCAACTTCAGCCTGGACGTGACCAACCAGGGCAGCCTGGCCACCACCTACGCCGTCACCGTCACCGGGCTGCCCGGCGGCGCGGTGCAGCAGCAGATCACCCTCGATCCCGGCGCGACGACGAACCTGCCCATCGCCACGACGCCCGCCAGCCTGGGCGTCTACGACCTGGCTGCGACCGTCACGCCGCTGGTCGCCGGGCTGACGCTGCCCATGACCACGCGCGCGGCGGCGCGGCTCAACGTGGTGGACCGCTTCGTGCAGGTGACGCAGGTGAGCGCCGACCCGCCCTTTGTGGAGACGGGCGGCAGCAGTGCGGCCATCGCCGCGACGGTGGCCAACCTGGCCGGCGTGGCCCAGTTCGCCACCGCCCGCACCACGGTGACCGGGCCGGACGGCGTCCAGCGTTTCAGCGCGGATGCGCCCGTCACCGTGCTGGCGGGCAACCCGCGCAGCTACGCCCTGGCCAACGTGAACACCACCGGCTGGGACGCAGGCGTCTACACCGTGAGCGTGCGCCTGCTCGACGGCGCCGCACTCATCCCCAACGGCACGGGCTACGGCTTCCTGAGCGTGGGGCAGGGGCTGGCCATTGAACAGGCGGTCGCGCCGGTGATAGTCGCGCCGGGTGCAGTCGACGTGACGACGATCTTCACCACAACGCTGGCCGGCGTCGCAGACGATCCTGGTCGCAGCGCCAACATCTACAACCAGCCACGGGTTGCGCCGAGTCGCGCCGACATGGCCGCGGCGCAGTCAATCATGCCGGCCAGCCTGGGCGACGGTGAGGCGCCTGCTGTGCTGGGCGCTGCGTCCGCCCCGCGCGCTCCGGTGTTGACCGCCAGCGACGCCGCGCCGCTCTACCTGCCGCTCGTCGCCCACGACGCGACGTCAAACGCAGATCTCCAGCCAGCCCTTGCCGTGCAGTCGCGCAGCAACAGCCCGGCCTTCACCCGGCTGGAGCAGGACGACCCGGCCTTCACCTACACCGGTGCGTGGGCGAGCGGCGCGCTGGCCGCGGCCAGCAGCGGCAGCTACAGCCGCACCAACGTCGCCAACAACACCGTGACGCTCAACTTCAGCGGCAGTTGGGTCAACCTGGGCTTCATCGGTTACAACCGCGGCGGCTACGCCGAGGTCATCATCGACGGCAGCAGCCGGGGCACGGTCGATCTCTATCGCAACTATGACATGCCGGTCAGCTTCCGCTACACCGGTTTGAGCAACGGGCCGCACACCCTGCAAGTGCGCGTCCTGGGCAGCGGCAATCCCTTCTCCAGCCAGTTCCACGTCCAGTTCGATTATGTCGAGTATGGCGACGGGTCGGCGCTGCCCAACGGCGCGTTCGAGCAGGACGACAGCCGCGTGCGCTTGAGCGGCGGCTGGTCGACCACGAACTATGCCGGCGCCAGCGGCGGCAGCTACGCCAGCAGCACGGCGGGCACGGCCTGGTTCCCCTTCAGCGGCGACTCCTTCAGCCTGCAAGCGCTGGCCTACAGCAGCGCGGGCCGCATGCAGCTTTATGTGGACGGGCGCTATCTGGACACGGTCGATCTCTTCCACCCGGTCTTTGCCAGTTCCGGCGTGACGCGCACCTTCGCCTACAACGGGTTCGGCGCCGGCCCCCATGTCCTGCAGGTGATGGCGCATCAGAACACCGCGGCCATCGACCGCTTCGACGCGCCCGGCCAGGCGCCCTTCACCAACCCGAATCCGCCGCTGAGCGGCATCACCCGCTTCGAGGCCGACGACCCGGCGATCCGCTACAACGGCGTCCCGTTCACGGCCACCGCGCAGAGCTGGAGCCGCGTCGACGGCATCTTCGCCTATCTCGCCAGCGCCGGCGAGTATCACTTCTCCGCCACCGCCGGGGACGCGATCAGCTTCGACTTCACCGGCAGTTGGCTGGGGATCGGTTTCATCACCGAAGCGCGCGGGGGACAGGCGGCCATCGCCATCGACGGCCAGCCGGTGCGCACGGTGGACCTCTACACGCGCTACGACGACACCGCGTACTTCAAGTTCGA
>JAPKMV010000612.1 GCA_026645635.1 Caldilineaceae bacterium | reverse complement strand
GGGCGCAGCCCGCGCAGGATGCCCCCGACGCGCGCCGCCTCGGAACGTCCCTGCGCCAGGGGCGCCATGGCTTTGGTCGTGTACTTGTCCACCTGACCCCGGGCAATGCCCGTATAATAACTGCCCAGCTTCAGAAATGGCCGCGCTTTTTGGTTGACGATCATCATGCCGCGAATGGCGAAATAGCCGATCACAGCCGGGATTAGCCCAGCAATGAAGACGATAGTCAACAGATAGACGGTAGAAATATCGGCCCAGAAACGCAGCGTTTCGTTTTCCACGGTTTATCACCTGCCCTGGTGCAAAATCTTCAGCGTTATTTTGCTATTCTAACTCGCTGCTTTGGCATTCGGCCAATCCATTACAGCCCGGCAATGGCTCTTACCAACGCCTCCTCCTCGGCGCGCGTGCTGATCTTGCCGTCGAGCAAACCGGCGCGCAGATTGGCCAGGATTGTGCGGTAGATGCCGCCGCGCGGCACGCCCAACGCCCGCAGCGCATGGCCGTCGAAACTCGGCAGGACATGGCGCCAGGTCGTCTGATAGAGTGACAACGTGCGCAGCGCCTGCGCGTCGTCGGTGAGGATCGGCAGCAGGGCGAGCGCTGCCGGGGTGCTCTTCTCCAGGATGGCTGTGGCGGCGCTGGGCGGCGTGGTTGGGTCAGCCAGTGTCGGCAGTTGGCGCTGCAGTTCAACGGTGCTGCGCATCAGTTCGATTGTCTCCCCGCGCAGCCCCAGGCGTGCTTGCAGACCGTCCACATCGGTCGGGGCAAGCGACGCGCAGAGCAGCGTCCAGTAGAGCAAGGGCAGCGGTTGGCTGACAAGCAGCGCATCTGCGTCATGCGCCTTCAGCGCCGCGCGCAGCCGCACGAAGCGTTCGGCGCAGCGGGCGTCCATGCGCAGCGCCGGATAGATCTGGCGCAGGATGCCCATCTCATCCAGCCGCAGCAGCGCCAATTCAGGCGTCTCCTCCTGCAAGATGCGTTCCAGTTCGTGGCGGATGCGCGCCGGGGTGACCCGGTCGAGCAGGTCGAGCGCGTCTCGCAGCAGTTCCAGGGTGCGCGGTTCGATGTGAAAACCGAAGCGCTGCTCGTAACGCACCGCGCGCAGGATGCGGGTGGGGTCATCCACGAAGCTGAGGCTGTGCAGCACGCGCACAAGCTGCGCCTGAAGATCGGCCATGCCGCCCCAAAAGTCGAGCAGTTTGCCCCAGCGGTCGGGGTTGAGACAGAGCGCCAGCGTGTTGATCGTAAAGTCGCGGCGGTGCAGGTCCAGTTTGATGCTGCTCTGCTGCACCGTCGGCAGCACCGTCGGCTCGGTGTAGAACTCGGTGCGCGCGGTGACGAAATCGAGATGGGGGGGGATGTCACCCGGCTCACCGCCGGCGACACCGGCCAGCAGCAGCTCCAGCGCGACCGGCTCTTCGGCGTTGTTCAGAATCCACTTTGCGGTGCCGAAGCGCCGATGTTCTACAACGCGACCGCCAAAGCGCGCCTGCATACGCCGCGCCAGGCTGATGGCGTCGCCCTCGATGACGATGTCCACGTCCAACGTCAGCGCGCGCTGGCTGGTCACATCCAGCATCAAATCGCGCACAAAGCCGCCGACCACGTAGCCGGCGTACTGCATCGCCTCCACCTCCGCGCCGATCACCTCGAGGAGATGATGCTGCACCGGGCGCAGCGCGCGGCGCAGCCGCCGCGCGATCTCGCTGCTGCTGTGTGCCTGCGCGCCGCGCTCATCCCACAGCTTGATCAGATCGGTGCGCGTGACGATGCCGACGATGACGCCTTCTTCATTTACCACCGGCACCTGGCCCCAGTCGGTCTCGATCATAAGCCGTCGCAGCGTGGAGACGGAGTCTTCCGGGCGCACCGTGTGGGCGCCGGCGCGCATAAAGCGGCTAACTGGCTGGTCGCCCAGCCCGTGATCCAGCGCGCGGTCCGCCTCGCGCCGCGTCAACACGCCGAGCAGCGTTTCACCGCCTGCCGGGCTGCGTGTGACGACCGGGAAGCCTTCGTGGCCCCAACGGCGCATCAATTCGATCGCCTCGCGCACCGGCAGCTCCGGCGCGATCATGCGCGGGCGGCCGCTGCTCATGATGGCGCCGACGGTGTTGGCGGCCTGGCCGTAGACGTGTACGAGGTCGATGACCTGCTGACGCACCGTGGCGAGGCGCCCCTCGCGCAGATGGGCAGCCGCGGCGCGGTTGTGTCCGCCGCCGCCCAGCGCCCGCATCATCTTGCCCACGTCGATGTCGTCGGTGGTGCTGCGCGCCACCACCTGCACCACATCACCCAGATCGACGATGACAAAGAGCGCGTCCGGCTCATGGAAGTCGCGCAGCCGGGCGGCGAGGGTGCTCAGTTCGTCGCCGAATTCGGGCGCAAGCGCGGTGGCCAGCATGACCGAGTGACCTGCGATGTCGAGAAACTCACTGTTGTCCATCAACTGCTGCAGCAAGGTCTGCTGCGCCTGGCTGATGGGGTGGTGAAGAAACTCGTTGACCTCCTCCAGGTTGACCCCGCGCGCCGGCTCCAACAGCCAGGCGAGGGCTGCGGCATCGCGGGAAGTGGTGGAGGTGTAGGTGAGATTGCCGGTGTCTTCGTAGATGCCGAGCGCCAGCAGCGTTGCCTCCACCGGCGTCACGGCGATGCTGTGCTCGATCAGCTTCTCGACCAGCAGCGTCGTATTGGCGCCGGTGTTGTCGCACCAAAGCTCGCGGGCCTGGGGCAGCAGTTTGCGCGCCTCCTGCCTGTCACCGTCCGCCGCAGGCAGGTGATGGTCGATGACGATATACTCGGTGTCGGGCTGGGCGCCCCGGGGCGAGTTGGCCGCGCGGGTGTCGACGACGATGGCGCGACGCACTTTCACCCCTTTCACCAGGTCATCGGCTGAGATGAAGCGAAAACTGCTCTGGTAGAGGGCAAGGAAATCGCGCACGTTGCGGTTCATCTGGCGCGGCAGCACCGGCTGGGCGTTGGGAAACAGCAGCGACGCGCCGAGCAGCGAGGCCAACGCGTCGAAGTCGGTGCGTTCATGGGTCAGGATGATGTCGATCGTGCGCTCGCTCATGGTGAGACCATTCTACCAAGCGCAGCCAAATCTCCCGAAGCGCGCCGCGGCTTGCCGCGGAAAACAGGGGCAGGCATGGTGGCGTATTCACTGACAGTGCGCGGGCGTTTTGACATTTGACGCCGGTCTATGCGATGATTTGTACCTGCATTAGCGGGGAGT
>JAPKMV010000611.1 GCA_026645635.1 Caldilineaceae bacterium | reverse complement strand
CGGCGCCCGGTGGCGCGGTCGAGCGCGCTGAGCGCGCCATGATCATCTACGACGTAGACCGTCTGTGCGCCGACTGCGACGGCAGTGCGCACCGGCGCCGTCAGATCGGCGCGCCACTGCAAGGCGCCGGTAGCCGCGTCCAGCGCATAGACCTGGGCGGCATAGCCACCGAGGTAGACGACGCTATCGCGCACCACCGGCTCCGCTTCGACCGCGTTTTCCGTGCTGAAGGCCCAGCGCAGCGCGCCGTCGGTGAGCGCCAGCGCGCGGATCGCGCCATCGTCCGCACCGAAGACGACCAACGGCTGTGGGCCGGACGCCAACACTGGCGACGATACGATGGGCGCGCCGGCGTCGAACGTCCAGATCGGCGCGCCGCGCTCGGCATCCAGCGCATAGAGGAAGCCATCCTCGCTGCCGAAGATCACCTTGCCGGCGGTGGCCAGCGGGCGGGTGGCCACGTTGTCGGCCGCGGCAAAGGACCAGAGAAAGAGGCCAGCGGCGTCCAGCGCGTAGAGGCGGCCATTGCTGGCGCCAACGTAGATGCGCCCCGCTGCGGCATCATAGGCGGGTTCACCGTAGAGGGTGCCGCCGGGCGCGAACTGCCACTGCGCCCGCCCCACGCCATCCGGCTCCACAGCGAACGCAGTCAGCGCGCCGCGCTGCGCGGCAGCCAGCACCAGCGGCGGCGTGGTCGGCAGGAAAAGCGGGGCAAAGACGTTGCCCATAGCGTTGTTGCCGGTGGGCCAGGTGCGGCCAAACCGGGTGAGCGTCCACTGCGCCGGATCGACGAGAACGCTGGGCGCTGCGTCGTGCGCGGGCGAGGCGGGTTCGCCCGGTGGCAGGAGCATCGCCGCAGCGGCGGGGAGGGGGCGCCCGTCAGCGGAAATCAGCTCGCTGCGCTGTGTCAGCGCGCCATCACCGTCAAATTCCTCGACCAGGACCGCGCCCAGACCGGCGCAGAGCCAGGTGCGCGTGCTGCTGCGCGACAGCAGCGCCTCCGCCTGCGTGAGATCGAGGCGGTGCTCGACCTGGAGGCACTCCGGCCACGCGCCCAGGGTTGTCGTGATCGGCCCGGCGGCGAGTACTCTACCGGTGGCGGTGTAGGCGATCGTGCCGTTGATCGTGCCCGCACTCGACCAGGATGCGGTGCGCGCGGGTGTCAGGTCGGCCGGATAGAGCCAGAAACCGGGTTGGAAGATCAGGTCACCGGCGCCGTCGGGGGCGGAGAGCGCGTGGAGGAATTCGCCGCGGGGCGTGCGCACGTGGGTGCTGCTCTGGCGCAGGATGGCGCCATCCGCGGTGCGTGCGCGTTCGTCCAGCAGGATAATCTGCAACGTCGGCGCTGCGGCCGCGTCGGCGCCGTCGGGGTGCGCGTCGAGGATCGCCTGCGCCACGTCGGCGGGCAGGTTGCTGCCGAGTGCGGCCAGCGTGGGCAGGATGCGCAAGTTTTCACTGGCCCAGGCCACCGGTGCGCCACGGCTGTCGGTGCGCAGCCAGAGGCCGGCGCTGCCATCGCGCGCGGGCGTGTAGGCGGCCAGTGCGCCGCCGACAGGTGGCTGGGGGCGCCATGGATAGGCAATGCCCGCCGCCACCAATAGCAGCGCTGCGGCGACGAGCAGACAGGATGTCAGGTTCAGGAAGAATGCGCGCACAATGGGCAAAGCATAGCATTGCCGCGGCAGAGGCGAAAACGGCAGTTCAGCACGGGCCGGTTCGCGCCGGGATCGGGAGGGGCGTCACTGTGTTGCCGGGGGAATCGTGGCAAGCTCACGCCATTGAAGGTATCTCACGCCAAGACGCCAGGAGAAAATATCTTTGCGACTTTGCGCCTTTGCGTGCCATAAAACGATTGCCAAATGCACTGACAGGCCAGTAAGGAGTGAACAAGATGGGATTATTCGACAAGGTGAAGCAACTATTGGGCGGGCAGCCGCAGCCGGTGCGGCCGGCGCCGACGATGGCGCCTGAGCCAGAGGAAATTCCCGTGCCGGAGCTGACCGTGGCCGAGCTGCGGGCTGCGTTGGCCGGCGCTGCGCCGCCGCTGATCCTGGACGTGCGCGAACAGTACGAATGGAACCAGGTGCACATCGACGCTGCGCTGCACATCCCCATGAACAATGTGCCTGCGCGCCTGGCTGACCTGCCGCAGGATCGGCCGATTGCCGTGCTCTGCGCCCACGGCAGCCGCTCCTACGGCGTCGCCCACTACCTGCGCGAGCAGGGATTTGATGCGTGGAACGTCACCGGCGGGATCACGCAGTGGTATGCGCAGCGGACTGCCGCCCCCACGTTGAAGTAGACTCTGCCCACCCTGTTTCATGGCGCTGCCGATCGTCTTCCATCCTGACCACGTTGCGCCCCTGCCGGCGGATCATCGTTTCCCGATGGGGAAGTTCGCCGCGCTCTATGACGTGCTCATTCGTGACGGCGTGGCCACGCTTGCCCAGTTTCACTGCGCGCAGCCGGCCTCGTCCGACCTGATCGCCCTGGCCCACGACCCCGACTATGTCCACGCCTACTTGACGGGAACGCTCGACGCCCGCGCCATGCGGCGCATCGGCTTCCCGTGGAGTCCGGCGCTGGCGCGGCGCACCTGCATTGCGCTGGGCAGCAGCGTCCTCACTGCGGAACTGGCGCTCCAACATGGCCTGGCGTGCAGCACCGCCGGCGGCACCCACCACGCCTTTTACGATCACGGCTCCGGTTTCTGCATCTTCAACGACCTGGCGGTGGCGGCGCGGGCCATGCTCCAGCAGGGCCGCGCCCGCCGCGTGCTGATCGTCGACCTGGATGTGCACCAGGGCGACGGCACCGCCGCGATCCTGGCCGGCGACCGGGCGATCTTCACTTTCTCCATGCACTGCGGCGCCAACTTTCCCTTCCGCAAGCAGACGAGCGACCTGGACGTTGACCTGCCCGTGGGCATGGAGGATGATGCGTACCTGGGCGTCCTGGCCGCGCATCTGCCCGACTTGCTCAGCCAGCAGCGTCCCGACCTGGTGCTCTACGATGCGGGCGTGGACCCGCATCGCGACGACCTGCTGGGCAAGCTGGCGCTCAGCGACGCCGGCCTCTTCCGCCGCGACTACTACGTGATCGATACCTGCCTGGTGGCAGGCGCGGCGGTGGCATGCGTGATCGGCGGCGGGTATGCGAAGGACATCCCCGCGCTGGCGCGGCGGCACAGCCTGGTGCACCGCGCCGCGAGCGAGGTGTGGGCGGCGCGGGGGATGTA
>JAPKMV010000610.1 GCA_026645635.1 Caldilineaceae bacterium | reverse complement strand
GTGACGGCGCAGGGCGCACTGTCACGCTAGAGTTGTATCATGCCGGTGGGCGCGGCGCAACCGTCAAAGTGATGAGAAACCTCACCACATCTGCTGATTGACCTTTGCCGCTGCTGTGCTATGCTTGGCGGTGAGCGGTGTGATGCACAGTCGCACTGCGTTCCCAACCAGCCCCAAAGGAGTGCATCGTGACGACAAACTCACCCGCCGCGCCTCGCCTGCTGATTCTGCTGTTGGGCGGGCGCATCCAACCCGCGGCGATGACCGCCTTTCAGTTGCAGCCCGATGTGGCGGCGTGCATTGTGTCGCAAGACACGGCAACTGTAGCCGACAACATGACCGACCTGCTGCGCCGCCGTTTCCCTGCCATGCAGATTGCCGCGCCACAAGCTGTCGCGGCCATTGCGCCCGACGCCACCCGGCAAGCGGTCGAATCGCTGCTACAGCAGTATCCCGACTGCGCGCCCACCATCTCCCTGACCGGCGCGCCGGTGCCCATGACGCTTGGCGCGTATGAGGCGGCGCGCACCCACGGCATTCCGGCGTACTACCTGCCAAGCAACGAAAGCACGCTGTTGGACTTTGCCGGGGAAGGCAAGCGGGAACAGGTGGCGCTGCGCCTTGACCTGCCCGACTTCCTCTTGGTGCATGGCTTTCAGATGGTTTCGCCAGGACGCTACCCGTCGAAAGTGCCGGCGCGTTTCAAGCAGGCCGTGACCCACTTTGGGCGTGACTTTGCCGTTGCCACCGAACTGCTCAAGTGGTTGACGGGCAAAGGGATGACGCACGGGTTGCGCCAGCGCACATGGCCACTGGGAGAGGCGCACAGGGCGTTGCTTGCGCAATTGGCGAAAGTGGGCGTGATCCAGCGGTTGGCTTGGCCGCACAGCGGGTCAGGCAGCAACGTCGAATATCAGGTCAGTGACGCAGAGTGCATGAAGTTCCTGAGCGGCGGCTGGCTGGAACAGTACGTCTACCTTGCGGCGCACATCAAGCCGCCCGGCGTTGGCGCGCTCTTTGACCACATGGCCTATGGTTTGGAGTTGCAGAGTAACGAGGCGCAGAAGGCGGCGGGGGGCGCAAAGCAGGCGACGCGGGAAATTGACTTCATCGGTCTGCGCGAGAATGCGCCGCTGATTGCGTCCATCAAGACGGTGGAACGCTTCTGGCAGAAGGCGTACTTGGATGAACTGGTGGCCGTGGGTAACTTGTTGGGCGGCAGTTACTGCACGAAGCTGTTTGTGACTGACCAGCCCATGCCGAAGGGGATTGAGCGGAAGGAACGTGACTGGCCATTGGCGGCGCAGCAATTCCTTGCCCACGCGAAGGATGCCAGGGTAGTCGTGGTGACAGGGGAGACGTTGGGCAGCATCAAGAAGGTGTTGGTGAGGCAGGCCATCAAGCCGACCGACGCGCGTAAGTGAAAACTACCCATTGCGCATTGGGTTGCGTCTATTGTCTCATATCATTGTTCCCAATCTTTTGTTGACTGCTGCCTGATGTCGATGCCAGCAACCTTACGAAATTCTGCAACACGCTCCCATGAGTGATGTATATCCGCGCCAGGAGAGGACGATTGCCCCTGCCCAGGGCGCCACTTCTATGTTATAACAATGGGGCGCAGTGGTTCTGTGGCTCATTCAAGGAGTAGGCATTTATGGCGCAGCCCATTCTCTCTGCCAACCATCTCGTCAAGAAATATGGCGACCACACCGCCGTTAACGATGTGAGCTTCACGATCGAAGAGGGTGAAGTCTTCGGCCTATTGGGGCCAAACGGCGCGGGCAAGAGCACCACCATCGCCATGCTCTCCGGTCTCTTCCCGCCCACCACCGGCGACGCCACAATCGGCGGCTGCGACGTAGTCAAGCAAGTGGCGCAGGTCAAGCGTCTCATCGGCGTGGCACCGCAGGACCTGGCGCTCTATCCCACCCTCAGCGGGCGCGAAAACGTGACCTTCTTTGGCCAACTCTATGGGCTGCACGGCAAGGCGCTGCGTGAACGGGTGGACGAAGTGCTCGGCTATGTCGGTATGACCGAGCGCGCCAAAGATGCCGTCAAGACCTACTCGGGCGGCATGAAGCGGCGCATCAACCTGGCCGCTGGGCTGGTCAACCACCCGCGGCTGCTCTTTCTCGACGAGCCGACCGTGGGCGTGGACCCGCAGAGCCGCAACCACATCTTTGAGAGCGTGGAACGGCTGAACCGCGAGCAGGGGATGACGCTGCTCTACACCACGCACTATATGGAGGAAGCCGAGCGCCTCTGCTATCGCGTCGGCATCATCGACCGCGGCAAGCTGATCGCCCTGGACACGCCGCGCAACTTGATCGCCCGGCTGGGCGGGGGCATCATCCAGGTGGGCGTGGCCGCCGTCGACGAAGCACTGGCGGCGGCCGTGGCCGCACTGCCGGCGGTCAAGGCGGCAACTTTTGTGACGCAAGCCGGCGTCAACGGCGATGGCCAGCCGCCAGGTGAAGAGGGGCGCGCCATCCTCAAGATCGAGGCGAGTGAGGGCAACGCCGCGCTCTTGCAGGCGCTCCACTATTTCAACGAGCAGGATGTGGACGTGCTTTCACTCGACCTGCTGGAGCCGAACCTGGAAACAGTCTTTCTCAACCTGACCGGCAAGAGTCTGCGCGACTGAGTCAGCATCTCTGGATAAGTTGTTTGAGGAGTTAACACTGCTTTGACGCAAAGACGCAGAGATGCAGAGCAACCGCAGAGAAATCCAGGCCAGTGCTCTCTTGCTGTTCCTCTGCGGCTCCGCGTCTCTGCGTCAAACTCGATTGATATTGGGTAAACTGTTCGCTTTTTTGGACTTTGGGGAGCAGAGATGCAACTTCTCTCTACCTTTTTGAAGGATTTACGCCTGCTGGTGCGCGACCGGGGCGAGATGGCCTCGCTCTTTCTGATGCCGCTGGCCTTCATCGTGCCGATTGCGCTGGCCTTTCCGGTCAACGGCTACAACCTCAACGAAGACCGCAAGCCGATTCTGGCGGTGGCCAACTATGACCAGGTTGCCGGTGAAGCGGGCGAGCACGCGCAGGCGCTGCTCGATTCGTTGGCCGAGAGCTACGAACTGCGCACCGACCATCTGCCTGCCGATGTCGCCCAGCTCGAGTTTGGCCCCACCACCTGCGCCACGACCAATCCGGCCTGCGACGAAGCCGTGGCGCGGCTCCGGGTTTCCAACGACAGCGACCCCGCGGCGCTGGTGATTCCCGCCGGTTTCTCCACC
>JAPKMV010000060.1 GCA_026645635.1 Caldilineaceae bacterium | reverse complement strand
GCGGCGGCGTACTCATGCTGCCGCCGTTCTACTACAAGGGTGTCAGCGACGAAGGCGTCTTCCGCGCCGTGGCCGAGGTCATCGAGCGGGTGGGCGACCGCCGCCTCAAGGTCTACATCTACAACATCCCCCCCATCGCGGTGGTAGGCTACAGCCTGGCAGTGATCGAGCGGCTGCTCGCAGCTTATCCGGGCGCGGTTGTCGGCATGAAGGACAGTTCCGGCGACTGGGCCTACCAGGAGTCGGTGCTGACCGGATTCCCCGGCTTCGACGTCTTCTCCGGCTCGGAGAAGTTTCTGCTCGCGAACCTGCGCCTGGGCGGCGTGGGCACGATCAGCGCGATGGCGAACGTGATCCCCGGCAGAATTCGCCATCTCTATGACAACTGGCTGGCCGAGAATGCGGCGCAGGTGCAGGAGGCGCTCAACCGTCACCGCGAAGCCACGCGCGACTACGCTGCCATCCCCGCGCTCAAGGAGATCATGGCCGCGCGCACCGGGGATGTGAACTGGCGGAACCTGCGCCCGCCGCTGGTCAACCTGGCCGCGGCGCAGACGACGGCGTTGATGGCGCGTGTTCGCGCAGAGGGATGGCTAGATCGATGACGGCGCGGCCGTTGGGCTGGCGATGTGCAGCACGGCATCACACATCGCTTTTTTCCGGCTTGGCGGCACGATCGAGCGCGTGATAGCATGGTTCAAGTTCAGGCAGGAGGCAGCTCAATGGCAACGATTCGCGCAGGAAACAAAGATGCACTGCTGGTGGTGGATGTCCAGGTCGGCGTCATGCGCCACGCATGGGATGCCCCCCGCATCGTCGAGAACATCGGCGCCGCCGTCGAAAAGGCGCGGCGCAGCGGCGTGCCGGTGATTTGGGTGCAGCACGCCGACGACGATCTGGTGGTGGACACCCCGGACTGGCAGATCGTGCCGGAACTTCTGCCCGCAGCAGGGGAGACGCGCATCCACAAGCAGTTCAACTCTTCGTTCGAGCAGACAACCTTGGAAGAAACGCTGGCCGAATTGGGGGCGACGCGTGTCGTGCTGGCCGGCGCGGCTACCAACTGGTGCATCCGTGCCACCGCCTATGGCGCACTGGATCGTGGCTACGATCTCACCCTCCTCAAAGACGCCCACACCACAGAGACAATGGAACTCGACAACGGCGTCCGCATCGAGGCGGCCAACATCATCCACGATCTCAACATCGCCATGACCTGGCTCAGCTATCCGGGCCGCAAGAACAGCGCCGCAGCGGTCGAAGAGGCCGAATTTGCTCCCCCGGACAATGTTCGCTGACGCGACGCCATGCGAATTCAGATTTGGAGCGCCCCCACCGCTGGCGGCAAGAGTGCCTGGGTCATCGACCAGGCGCGCAGCGCGGCAGCGGTGGGTCAGACGCCACTGATCGTCGTTGCGACGCCGCGCCAGGCCCAGCAACTGCAGCGCCGGCTGGCGGCTGCGGGCGGCGCGTTGGGCGTCCACTTCCTCACCTTCGACAATCTCTATGGCGCCGTGCTGGATGCGGCTGGCGTCGCCCACACGGAACTGCACGCCGCGGCACGCCATCGCCTGCTGCGCCTGGCTGTCGATGACCTGGCAGCCGCAGGGGAACTGCCATTCTACGCCGCGTTGGTCGCCCGGCCCGGCTTCATCGCCGCGTTGGAAGGGCTGACCTTCGAACTCAAGGGCGCCAACCTGGGCGCGACGGACTTCAGCGCCGCGCTGACGCAGATCGCTGCACCGCCGCGCCTCACCGAGCTTGCCGCCATCTTTGCCCGTTACGAGGCATTGCTGGACGCCAACGGCTGGACCGACCGCTCGGGGCTGGGCCGGCTGGCGCTGGCGGCGCTGCAGCGGGAAACGCCTACCCTGCCCTGGGCGCCGGTCTTCTTCGACGGCTTCGACAGCTTCACCGAGGTGCAGCGCGAGGTTATGGCTGCACTGGCCGCACGGATCCCCGATATCGTCGTGCTGTTGACGCGTCCCGCCAATGCGGAAGCCGCCGCCGTGCACCGCCTCTTCGCCGAGACCGCCACCCAACTCAGCGCCCGGCTTGGCAGCGCTGTGAAGACGCTCACGCAGAGACGCGAAGACCGCAAAGGAGAAACCCTTGGCGACTTGGCGTCTTTACGTGAGATTGCGGTGTTGGCTGAGCATCTTTTCACCAACGTCCCTACCGGTGCTGACGCCGCCGCTGACGTCACTTTGCTGGCTGCCGCCGACCGCGCCGGCGAGGTGCGCGCCGCGCTGCGCTGGCTCAAGGAACGCATCGTGGCCGATGGCTGTCTGCCGGGCGAGCTGGCGCTCATCGCCCGCAGCCTGGCGCCCTATCGCGACCTGATTGCGCAGACCGCCGCCGAGTTTGGCCTGCCTCTCCACTTCGCCGGTCATCTGCCGCTGCGCGCCAACCCGGCTGTGGCGGCCCTGCTCGACCTGCTGGCGCTCTTTCGTCCCGACCCTGCCACCGAGCACCCGCTACTGCCGCACCGCGCACTGGTCGAGGCGTGGCGTTCGCCCTACTTTGCCTGGCGCAGCGGACCCGGCATCGAGGCCGACGACGCCGAACGGCTCGACAGCGTGGCGCGGCGCTTCGTCGTGCTGCGTGGGCTTGAGCAGTGGCAGGCGGCGCTGGCGCTCGACATTGCCAGCGCACCGGATACGTCCGCCGCCGCCCGCGCCACGACCCTGGCGACGCGCTTCCAGCGTTTTGTCGATCTGCTCACGCCGCCCGCCGTGACCTCGCTGCGCGGCTTCGTGGCGTGGCTCGAAGACCTCATCGGCGATGATGCTGCGGCCGACGACGCACCGCCCCTTGCGTTCTGCCTGGAGATGCAGGCGCAACTCCAGCGCGGCGACCGCAGCCTGGCGCAACGCGATCTGGCCGCGCTGCGCGCCTTCAAGGAGGTGCTGCGCGGCCTGGTCTGGGCCGAAGATGCACTCGTCACCGTGCAGGGGGCTGCGCCCGTCGTGGACTACGCCCGCTTTCTCGACGAACTGACCGCCGCCGTCGCTGCCGCCACCTACGAGCCGCAGGCAACCGCCACCGCCGCCATCCTCGCCGCCGATCTGCTCGACGTGCGCGGCGTAGGCTTCCGCGCCGTGGCGATGCTGGGCCTGGCCGAAGGTGAGATTCCTCAGCGCCGTCGCGAAGATCCCTTCCTGCGCGACCCGGATCGGGCGCAACTGCGCACACAGGGGCCGCCGCTCGACGCCTCCACGCGCAGCTTCGAACGCGAGTATTTCTACCAGGCTATCGCGCGTGCCTGGGAAAAGCTGCTGCTGACCCGTCCCCGCCTGGCCGAGGGTGGCGCCGCGTGGGAGCCGTCGCCCTATTGGCTGGAGGTGGCGCGCTTGACCGGCGCAGCAGAGGTCACGGTTTCCGCCGAAGCGGGGCCGGCGCTGGCGCAGGCGGCGTCCCTGGCCGAGGTGCTTGAACGCGCCGCCCGCACGCCGGATGCCGCCGCCTGGTTCACCCACCACGACCCGGCGCGCTGGGAACGCATCCTGGCTGGCGCCGAAATCGTGCGGATGCGGCGCACGCGCCGGGCCGCGCCTTCACCCTTCGACGGCGATCTGAGCGCGGCGCCGTTCGACCGCACCGCGCTGCGTGAGCGCCTGCGCCGCTGGTCGCCCTCGCGGCTGGAAAGCTATCGCACCTGTCCCCAGTTCTTCTATCTCACGCACGTGCTCAAACTGGCGGCGCGCAGCGAACCGGCGGAGGGTGCTGACACCCGCCAGCTTGGCAATACTTACCATCTCATCTTCGAGCGCGTCTACCGCGAGACCGGATTGGGCGCCGACGCGGAGACCCTGCTGGCTGCGCTGCCCGCCGTCGCCGCCGCCGTCCTCGCCGAAGCGCCCGCACGCGAGGGTTTCCGCGTCACCGCGCTTTGGCAGCAGCAACGGGCGGAGATCGAAGCCAATGTCGCCCGCTCGCTGGCCGCGCTGGCTGAACTGGGTGGGACGCTGGTCGCGCTAGAGGCGCATTTCCGCGGCGAGCACGCGCTGACCCTGACCCTGGACGGCGAGCCGTACACGATCAGCGGCGTCATCGACCGCATCGACCGCCTGGCCGACGGCAGCCTGCGCGTGATCGACTACAAACTGGGCGTCAGCGACTACGATATGAAGACGGCGCTGGTCGACGGCAAGCGGCTGCAACTTCCGCTCTATGCGCTTGCTGCGGAACGCCTGGGCTACGACGCTGTGCGCGACGGCGTCTACTGGTTTGTGACCCAGGCGCGGGCCAGCAAATGGTCGCTGGCCAGGTTCGAGGATCCCGCTACTGGCGCGGTGGGCGCCGCGGCTGCCATCGAACTAGCCGTCGACCATGCACGCACTGCGGTGCAAGGCGCATGGCAAGGGCAATTCCCGGCAGCGCCGCCTGCGTCGGGTTGTCCGGAGTACTGTCCTGCAGCAGGGTTCTGCTGGCGGTATCGACCAAAGGAGAATCGATAAGATGGATGACTTGGCACAACTCGCCGGCCTGATCCGGCGGCGCAACCAGCTTGAGCAGGAGATCTCTGCGCTTATCAAGCGCCCGGCGCAGATCGGGCATCTGGGCGAGTACATTGCTGCGCGCATCTTCGGTATTGCGCTGGAGCAATCGGCAGCAAACAAGGGTTTCGACGGCCAGTTTACTGATGGGCCGTTGCTAGGGCGCACTGTCAACGTGAAGTGGTATGCGCGCTGGGAATGTCTGCTGGACATCAACCCCCTCGATCTCCCAGACTACTTTCTTGTCCTGGCAGGACCAAAGTACGCTGCGATGAGTTCCCGCGGGCAAACACGCTCATGGCTGATTGACCATGTCTTTCTTTTCGATGCACCGCAGCTTGTCGAGCAATTGCGGTATAGAGGTGTGAAGATCGGAATTCCGACCAGCGTTCGCAAACAATTTTGGAACGATGCCGAGATTTATCCACAGCAGCGTAGCGTGTCGCTTTTGCTGTCCGACGCGCAGCGCAGGATGCTCATGCTGTTCAGTTCGGAGACCGATGCAAAACAGCCACTCATCGGTGCTCAAAGCGCCATGACAAGCCGCACAAGTTAGGGACACTGGGGGAGAAATGATGGCTGATTTCCATCCAATTGTCCAGCAGACGCCGCCTAGCCCGGATCAAACGCCGGCCGTTGCCACGCTCGACCGCGATGTCGTGCTCGTCGCGGGCGCGGGGGCGGGCAAGACGCGCACGCTGGTGGCGCGCATCCTGCACCTGTTGGCGGAGGGGACGCCGGTGCGCAGCATCGTCGCCGTGACCTTCACGCTCAAGGCGGCGCGCGAGATGCGCAACCGTCTGCGCCAGGAGATCACCCGTTACCTGGCTAACCCTGAACTGGACGACGCCGAACGCGCCCGCTGGCAGGAGATTTACGCCGACCTCGACGCCGCGCGCATCGGCACCATCCACGGCCTGTGCAGTGAGATCCTGCGCAGCCATCCGGCTGAGGCGGCCATCGACCCGGACTTTGCCGTGCTCGAAGAGGCGGCCATGCTGCAACTGCGCGGCGAGGCAGTGGCCGAGGCGCTGGCCTGGGCCGCCGAGGATGCAGGGGTGATTGTGCTCTTCACCCACGTCACCGCCGCGGGCTTGGCTGAACTGCTGGATGCGCTGTTGGCCGACCGGCTGAAGGCAGAGGCGCTTATGGCGACACGACCGTGGGAAGGGTGGTCAACCCTGGCCACCGATGCACTGAACGCTGTGACGCGAACACCGGAACTGGCGGAGGCGATGGACGGGATCCTGCATCTGGAAGCCGCTGGCGCTATCAGATACGCCAACGACAGGCACGACACACTGGCGCCGTTGCTGGCAGAACTGGTCGAGCACTGGCTTGGAGTGGGGCGCAACCTGGCGGCGGGCGATCTGGCGCGGGTCTTCGCGGACCTGGGGGCGATACGCAACTTTGCGCCTGGCACTCGTGGCAAGGCGGCGAACTGGCCCGGCGTCGATTTCAAGGCACTGATAAAAGCCGTGCGCGACGCCTGCACCAATCATGTCAAGCCGCTGGTCGATGGCGTTGATCCGGCACTGGACACAACATTGGCAACCTTGATGCCGCACCTGGCGCGGTTGTTTGCCGTCGCCCTTGCCGCCTACCGCGCCCGCCTGGACGCGCGCCACGCGTTGGATTTCGATGACCTGGAGGCGCAGGCGCTCGCGCTGCTGCGCACCAACGCCGACGTGCGGGCGCGCTGGCAGGCAGAGACACAGGCGCTGCTGGTCGACGAATTCCAGGACACCAACGGCCGTCAGCGCGACCTGGTGCGGCTGCTCAACGGCGACCGGGGCCGGCTCTTCATCGTCGGCGACGCCAAGCAGTCAATCTATCGCTTCCGCGGCGCCGAGGTCGAGGTCTTCCGCCAGGAGCGCGCGGCCATCGAGCGGCAGGGGCGGCGCTGCGACATGAACACTTCGTATCGCACCCACGCGGCGCTGCTGGACGCGCTCAACACGCTGCTGGCAACCGCGATGGACGGCGGCGACGCACCCGCTGCACCGTGGCGCGAGCCATTCGCACCCCTGACGGCGGCGCATCCGACCGATGAAGCCTTGCTGCCGGCGCCCCACGTCGAGTTTCATCTGGCAGCCGGGGCGAAGGGGGATGGCAGCCTCGCCCGGGCAGCGGATGGCCTGGCACAGCGGCTGCGCACGTTGGCCGCCGCAGAGGGGGCGCCGCGTTGGGGCGATGTCGCCATCCTCTGCCGCACATCCCGCGGCTTCACCGCCTACGAAGACGCCTGCGAGCGCGCCGGCATTCCCTACGAGACCGTGGCCGGTCGCGGCTTCCTCGAACGCCCGGAAGTGCGCGACCTGCTCAACGCGCTGCAAGCCCTCGCCGACCCCACCGACGACCTGGCGCTCTACGGTTTGCTGCGTTCGCCTGCCATCGGCCTGCCCGACCCGGCGCTGCACCGCCTGCGTTTCGGAGATGGCGGCACGCCGGGCGCGCTCTGGCAGGCGCTCTGCACAGATGACGATCCGGCCAGCCGCGCGGCTGCAACTTTGATCGACGAACTCCATCAACTGGCGGGGCGCGTGCCCGTGGCCGACCTGCTCAAGCACTTTATCGACCGCACCGGTTACCGGGCGATCCTGTTGGCGGCGGATGACGCGCGCGGTGCGCGCAATGTGAGCAAGCTGCTCCTCGACGCGCAGCGCAGCGGCCTCGTCAGCACGGGCGCGTTTCTGGAGTATGTACGCGGGCTGCGCAAGGCCGGCAGCCGCGAGAGCGAGGCGCGCGCCGACAGCCGCGGCGCCGTGCAGATTATGTCGGTGCACCAGGCGAAAGGGCTGGAGTTCCCCATCGTCGTCATCGGCGACGCGGCGAGCACAGGCGGCGGCAAACACAGCGAGCTGCTCCTGGACAGCGAGTTGGGCGTCGTCATGAAGCTGGCAAGCGAGGAAGGCTTACCCTTTGTGTGGAAGCTGGCGCAAGAGCGTGAGACGAGCAAGGAGACCGCCGAAAGCGACCGCCTGCTCTATGTCGCCGCCACCCGCGCACGGGATCGGCTGCTGCTCTCCGGGCACATTCGCAGCATCAAGCAAAACGGCGGGCTGACCATCGATGGCTGGCTGGGCAAGCTGTGCGCTGCGGTCGGGCTGCTGCAAGCGCCGGATGGGTTTGATCCCGACGGCGCCGCGCCTTGGCCGCTGCACCTGCTGCTGGACGGCGTCTTGGCGATGTGCGGCGGCGCGCTTTATCCGGCTGAGTTCGTCGGCGTCTTCGACAGCGCTGCACCGCCGGCTGAAGCGCCCGCGCCCGCACGGGAAACGCCGATCTTGCTGGCGCCTGTGCTGCAGTCCGCGCCATCTGCTGACGACACGCCGCCGCGCGTCTGGCGCGTCGTCCCGCCACAGGCGCGGCGCTGGGCGCCGGGCTGGGTGATCGGCAAGCTGGTGCACGCCGCGCTCGCCGCATGGCGTTTCCCCGGCGATGATCACTTTGGCGATTGGCTCCGGGCGCAGGCGCGGGGCTATGGTCTCCACGACGCGGCGCAGCTTGACGATGTGGTGCGCCGCGCACAGCGCCTGCTCGGCAGTTTCCGCCGCCACCCGCTCTACGCCGAGATTGCCGGCGCGGAGGTGCGCCGCCACGAAGTCCCCTATGTGCTGCCAGAAGATTCCGCTGAGGGCGCGCCTGTTTTTGGGCAGATCGACCTGCTCTTTCGCGCCAACGGGCGCTGGACACTGGTCGATTTCAAGACCGACCGCCTGCGCGACGAGCGGGCGCGGGAGGAGGCGCTGGCTGATGATGGCGCGTATCAGGCGCAGGTCGAGCGCTACCTGGCGGCGGTGGAAGGTCTGCTGGGCGAGCGCCCGCGCGGGCTGCTCTGCCTGCTCGACGACCGCGGTGCGTGCAGCGTGGTTGAGATCGGCGCCGTGCCACTCGCCGTGCCTACGGCGTCACCGGACGATGGGTGGGCGCAGGTCTACGAATTCGCCGATTCCGCCTGCGCGCCGCTGCTGGATGCGTGCCGCGCGCGTGGGCTGCCCGCGCCGGAAGTCGGCTATGACATCGTAGACGGGCGTGGGCGCGTCGCCGCCACGGCAGAGCTGGCCTGGCCGGATGCCCGTGCGGCGGTGTTCCTGCCGGGGCAAGAATCGGCGCTGCTGTTGGCCGGGCAGGCTGGATGGCGAACTGCACTCTTGGAGGCGAACGGTGAGGAAACAACTATGCGGTGGCTGACAGAGGCGGTACTGCTCACCTCTGAAGGGGATGCACCCGAGTCGCCATGATCACACCCAACCTCTATGTCGCCGATACCTTTCTTGAATCCTTCAGCCGCTTGCCACAAGAGCAGCGCAAAAAGGTGCGCGAGTTGCTCACCAAATTCCGCGCCGACCCGACTGCCGCCGGCATCAACTATGAACCAATCCACGATGTGCGCGACAGCCGCGTGCGTACCCTGCGCATCGACCGCACCTACCGCGCTGTGATGCTCCACCCGCGCACCGGCGCCGACTATGTGCTGGTTTGGGTCGATCACCATGACGAGGCGATGGCATGGGCAAGCCGCAAGGAATTCGCCGTCAATCCCGTCACCGGCGCCATGCAGGTGATCGACACGCAGTTCGTTGAGCAACTGGCGCCGCTGCCCACCATTTCCGCCGCACCCAAAGCGCTGGACGAGTACGCTCCGTTTGAGTTGTTCGCCGATGCTGACCTGCTGCGCACCGGTGTGCCGGCCGTGCTGTTGCCTGCCGTGCGTGCGCTGCGCACAGAGGAGGCGCTGGAAACGCTCAAGCCCTACCTGCCTGTCGAATCCTATGAGGCGCTCTTTTGGATCGCGGCTGAGCACTGTTCCGTCGAGCAAGCCATCGAACATGCCGGCGTGACGGTGGCGCAGAACGCCGATCCTGATGACCTGGCCGCGGCGCTTGCCCACCCGGACAGCCAACGCCGCTTTCATCTGGTGGACAGCGTCGATGAGTTGCAGGATGTCCTCGATGCGCCGCTGGAGAAGTGGCGCATCTTCCTGCATCCGAGTCAGGCGCGGCTCGTGGAACGCCATTTCAACGGGCCGGCGCGCGTGCTGGGTGGCGCCGGTACGGGCAAGACCGTCGTGGCGATGCATAGGGCGCGGCACCTTGCCCGCAATGTCTTTACTGCGCCGGACGACCGCATTCTCTTCACAACATTCACACGAAATCTGGCCGCCAACATCCGTCATAACCTGCAGAACTTGTGCGGCGCCGAAATTGCGCGCATCGAGGTGACCCATCTCCACGCGCTTGCGGTGCGGCTGCTGGAGCAGAGCGGGCGGCAAGTGCGTGTGCTTGATGACGCCACCGCCGCCCAATTCTGGCGCAATGCCGTCGAACAGGCGGGGCCGTCTGAGTTCGGCGAGGGTTTTCTGCGGCAGGAATGGTCGGCTGTTGTGCAGGCGCAGGGCATCAGCGACCGGACAGGCTATTTGCAGGCGGCGCGCCAGGGGCAGCGAACGCCGCTCAACCGCAGCCAACGCGCCGCGATCTGGCGCGTCTTCGAGCATTACCGCGCGGCGCTGGACGCCCACAACTGGTTGGAATGGCCCGACGTGATCCGCCGGGCGCGCCAATTGCTGGAAACACAGCCCGCCCGTTCGCCCTATCGCGCCGTCATCGTGGACGAAACGCAGGATCTGCACGCCGAAGAACTGCGTCTGCTGCGGGCATTGATCCCGGAAGGCGCCAACGATCTCTTCTTTGTCGGCGACGCACATCAACGCATCTACGGGCGTCCGGTCGTCATGGCGCAGTGCGGGATCGCAATCCGCGGGCGGTCGGCGCGGCTGCGCATCAACTACCGCACGACCGAGCAGATTCGCCGCTGGTCGACCGCGATCCTTGCCGATACTGCGGTCGATGACCTGGACGGCGGCCAGGATGAAGCGCACGGCTATTGTTCGTTGATGAGTGGCCCGCCGCCGACCGTACGCGCGTTTGCCACGGCGGAAGCGGAGTGTGCCTTCTTGCTGGACGAAGTGCGCTCGCTCCTCGAAACCACGGAAGCGGAGCGCATCTGCATCGTCACCCGCACCCACCGTCAGATCCGTGAGTTGTATGTGCCGCTGCTGCGCGGCGCCGGCATCCCCTATCTCATCCTGGAGGCCGACACGCCCGATGACATCGGCTCCGGTGTGCGGCTGGCGACGATGCACCGGGTCAAGGGGCTGGAGTTCGAGCACGTGCTGATCGCCGGGCTGAACGATGGCGTCATGCCGCCGCCGGCCGCCATCACCGAAGATGATTTGCTGGGCGAACGGTGCCTGCTGCACGTGGCCGCATCCCGCGCCCGCGAGACGCTCACAGTGACGGGGTGGGGGAAGATGAGCGGCTTGCTGCCGTAGGCTGGGATAGACCGCGGATTTGGCGGATGAGGCGGATATGCGCGGATTTGAATCCGTGAAAATCCG
>JAPKMV010000609.1 GCA_026645635.1 Caldilineaceae bacterium | reverse complement strand
TCGATGGGCATAGGCGTTTGCGGGCTGCAAAGGGACTGGAAGACCTGTAACGGTGAGCATCAGCTCGTTGCGTGTGTCACAGCGGTACACGAGGATTATAGCAGGGTTGTGAACGCCGAACAATCCCCATGCAGCCGTCGGGCACCATGCCTTACCAGCACCGATAACAATGAAGATCCCGTGCGACTTGGCGTCTTTGCGCCTTTGCGTGAGCCTTTTTCAGAACGGGTCTGGGGCATGTTGGCAGTGTGCGGCATACCAACAGGATGAGCCTGGCGGGGTGGGGCGTCCTCCAAACGGTCACACTCCGGGGGTGCAAAGGCCGACCGCCCGGCAGCGTTGCGCTGCTGGGCGGTCCAGAGTGCTATAGACCTGCTTCTATGCTGCTCGTGGCAGGCAGGTCAGATGCGCGCTGCAGCGACAAGCGCTTCAGGGTCGATGCCCAGTTCACGCAGCTTCTGCGCCAGCACCTCAGCGCGCTGCCGTTCATCGTCGGCGCGTTGACGCTCGTCTTCGGCGCGTTGACGCTCCTCCTCGGCGCGGCGGCGTTCTTCCTCCTTCGCTTCCGGGCCGGTTGCCAGGAGCAGCCCGTTGCGATCGACCCAGCGCAGCCAGTTTCCGGGCATATCCGCATAGAGACCCGGCCAGATCGTGACGCCAAGTTCGGCGTCGGCCAGCCAGCGGTCGTCCGTCTCCACAAACCGCGCGCCGTCGCGCCGGAAGATGCGCAGCGGCTGCTCGCCGAGATAGCCGTCGGGATCGTAGACGATGTAGTAGGAGACACCGAGCCGCGCGTAGTCGAGTAGTTTGTTGTCCAGTTCGCCGCCCTTGCGGTTGGAGACGATCTCGATCACCACTTCCGGCGGTTTGCCGTAGAGCCAGATGAAATAGCTGCGATGCTCTTTCAGCATTGGTTCGTCCGGCAGCGTCACATCAAGGCTGACGAGCAGATCGGGCACCAGCGGCGGCAAAAAATTCGTGGCGTAGAGCGCGACATTGCCCATTGCGACAAAGGTGCGCCCATCGCCGGGGCCGGACCAGGAGGTGTAGAGGGTTTCGCGCAGCAGGGCCATCTGCCGCTCGGAGAAGATGTTATCCACGGGCGTATCATCCTCGGTGACAAGATGAGAAACATCAGGTGCGGGAATTACCAGATCGTCGTCGATTTCTTCGATTTGAACTACAGTTGGCGTTCTGGACATGGCAGCTCCTTTTCACCCCTCTGCGTTCGGGGCGGGGAAAACGGTGAAGATATCAACCCTCAGATTTCCAATTGATACCCATAGCCGCGCACGGTGTGGATGAAGCGCGTCTTCTCATCGCCGCTCTCCGGTTCGATGCGGCTGCGCACGCGGCTCACCATGCGGTCGATGTTGGCATCGTAGACATCACCCTCGGCTTCCGGCCAGACCGCGGCGGCGATCTCATCCTTGCTCACCACGCGGCCGCGATTCTGGTAGAGAAACCAGATCAACTCGAACTGCTTGACGCTCAGCGGCGGGTCAAGGGGAACGCCGTCGACGTAGACCTGGCGCGTGGTGGTGTCGACCCGCAGCGCGGCTTCGCGCACGGCCAGCAGCGAAGGCGCGGTCACGGTCGCCGAAGGATCAAAGAAGCGGAAGCGGGTGGAGGCAAACTGCACCTCCATGCCGTCGGCGAGCCAGGCCGCGCCGCCGCTGGGCAGCCGCTGCCCATCCACCAACACACCGTTCTTGCTGGCCAGATCGCGCACCTGATACGCGTCGTCGATACGATGAATCTCGGCGTGCTGGCGGGAGGCAAACTGGTCCTCCAGCCGCACCCCGGCGTCCACGGCGCGCCCCACGCCGATCACCTCAGCATCTAAATCGAACTCTTTGCCTGTCTGCGGGCCAGTCAAACAGACTAATCGGGCGAACCTGCTCACAATCGATATCCTTTAGGAAGCGCTCTGGCGCTGTGCTATACTCGAATCATGGTGACAGCGTCGGCGAACCTGGCTGTCACCGTTTGCGTCTTTGGGTAAGCATAGCAAGAAGCGCCACAAGTGGCAAAGTCGGCGCGTGCCAGCCTGGTCTGGTTCGAGAACACCGCCCAAGCGTCGCCTGCCTGTTGCTGAGATGATGGATGTGAACGATGAATTGGAGCTGGAACGAGCTGCCGAAGCGGTGGCGCGTCCAGCCGGCAGCCTGGCCGGTCAACAGGCTGGCCCCTACAGACTGATCGAGCGGCTGGGCGGCGGCGCCATGGCCTCGGTTTATCGCGCCCTGGACACCCGCCGCAATCGGCCTGTCGCCGTGAAGGTGCTTCTGCCCGACGCCGACGCCACCATGCGCGCCCGGTTTCGCCAGGAAGCGCGCACCCACAGCAACCTGCGCCACCCCAACATCGTGCCGATCTTCGACGTGGGCCAGGACAACGGCTTGACCTTCATCGTCATGGAACTGATCGAAGGGCCGTCCCTCGCCGACCTGATGGAGAAGACCGTGCGGCTGGCGCCCAACGACGCCGCGCGTCTCCTGGAGCCAATTGCCCGCGCGCTCGATTACGCCAACCGCCGCGGCGTCGTACACCGCGATGTCAAGCCGAGCAACGTGCTCCTGCGCATGGTGGATGGCCAGGACGACCACACGGTGCGCATCGGCGCCCTTGCCTACGCCGTGACGCCGCTCCTCTCCGATTTTGGCATCGCCCGCGCGCTCGACGCACCGGAACTGACCAACGTCGGGCGCACCGTGGGCACACCCACCTATATGTCGCCCGAACAGTGCGCAGACAGCCACGAGATCGATGGGAGATCGGATCTCTATTCCCTGGGTGCGGTCTTTTACCGCTGCATCGTCGGGCGACCGCCTTTCGCCGGCTCCACCACACAGATTCTGCACGCCCATGTCTACGACCCGCTGACCATTCCCGACGAGTTGGTCGATACGCTGCCGCCGCTGGCGGTGCGTCTGTTGCAGCGTTCCTTGGCCAAGGAAGCGGGCCAGCGCTATGCCGACGGCGGCGAAATGGCGCGCGACCTGGCGGTGCTGGCCGGCTCCCCGCCCCTGGCGCTGCAAGCCGGGGAGGCAACGGCAACGATGGCGACGGTGCCCGCCGTTCGACCGGCCGGCGGCGCGGCGGTGATCGTGCCGGCGCCCGCAGCGACAGTGGCGCCGCGCACCTTTGCCGATGCGCCGCCGGTCTACGCCGCGCGCCCGATCACGCCGGCCAGTGTGACGACCGTGCGGCCGCGGCGCCAGTGGGTCGGCGCTGTGCTGGGCACGCTG
>JAPKMV010000608.1 GCA_026645635.1 Caldilineaceae bacterium | reverse complement strand
GGGCGCGGCGCCGCGGGAGGAGCCACAGATGCACCGGATAGACGCCCGTGCGGATGGCGGCCGCGACCAGCAGCGCGATGAGCGTCTCGGCAGGCAGCGCGCCGCTGGTGAATTCCTGCGCCGGGCCGGTTGCACCCGCTGGGAGCAGACCAATCAGCAGGATCAGGGCGCCCACCAGGCTCAACAACTGCGCCTCATTGGTGCGGAGGAGCGGTGCGCCCTCGTCGTCGCCGGCAGCCGGCTCTGCCGCAGTGCGCAGGAGCACGGTGAAGTCGAGAAAGACCCAGGCAAAGAGCGCCGTCAGCAGGTTGCCGCTGGTGACAAAGAGCTGGCTGGCCGCCAAGATCGCCAGGTTCATCGCCTGCACGGTGTAGAAGCGAATCGGCACGCTGCCCCCGCGTTGGGCGCGGTCAAGGAGGATGCCTAGCCCACCCAGGAGCAGAATCAGACCGGCGATGTAGTTGTTCCAGCCGTCGCTGATCCAGTAGAGGTTGATCGACGTCTGCAAGAGCGGCTGCCAGGGCTGGCCCAGCGTCGGCGTCACGCTGAGAAATTGGAGCAGGAGAAAGAGCAGCGCCGCCACCGCCACGACCAACAGCGCCATGCCCCGCACGAGGACGGCGCGGCGCAGCCACCGGCCGGCAATCATTTGCAGCGCGGCGCCCATGAGCAGCACCAGCGCTGGCCCAATCGGTGAGAAGAAAATCCGCAACAGTTCTGTCACAACGGACAAGTATAACCCATCGCCCGCGACCTGTCAGATCGCGTCTTGCTCCAGGGCGCGCTCGGTGGCGCGGTAGACTTCCTCCAATGTGGCGCCGCGGGTGCGTTCGATGCGGGCAAGCCGCTTCTGGAACTGGTCGATGGCGAAATCGGCGAAGACGCCCTCTTCCAGACCGAAGGGCATCACGGGGTAGCTGGCGAAGAGGTCGCCGACAACGCCCAGCGCCGGGCCAAGCAGCTCGTTCATGGTGGCTTCGGCCACGTCCCAGAGCGCGTCGTCTTCGGCGATCAGGCGCGAGATCAGGTAGACGCCGTAGGCGATGTGGCGCGACTCGTCCTGCTTGAGCAGGCGAATGCCGCGGCACTGGCCGGGCATCAAGCCGTTGCGCTCCAGCGCGGTGAGGTAGGCATGATAGCCGGTCTCGGCCAGCACACCCTCGACGATCATGTTGTAGGTGACAGAGGCGCGCACCTGCGCCGCGGGCGATGGGTCGTCGAGGAGGCGGTTCATGGCCGCGGGCAGCGCCTCGTAGACAAGGGCGCGGTAGCTGGGCGAGGAGTAGCGGCTGAGGTCGCTGCGGTTTCCCACCACTTCGTCCAGAAAACGGCGGAAGAAGTCGGTGTGCTTGGCCTCCTCGAAGAGAAAGGTCGTCAGATACATCTCTTCTTCGATGCGTCCCTCGCGACTCATGACCAGCATGAGCGGCAGAATATCGCCGGTGACAGCTTCCTCGCCCGCCTGGAAAAGGGCGGTAAGGTGGAGCAGCACTTCCTGTTCCAACGGCGACAGGCGCAGCCAATCTTCCCGATCCTGGCGAAAGTCGATCTCGCTGGGATTCCAGATGCCGAAGCGTTTGGCCTTCTCGAAGAGGCGCATGGCCGGCGCGTCGCGGCGCAAGCCGCGGGTGGTGGTGGCGAACGTGGTGTGGGCAGTCATAGTAACCTCAGTCATGGACGATAGAAAAGCGGAGTTTGGCGAGCGCTGCTCCACACTGGGGAGCAGCAAAGGCTCATCCGCAGATTGCGCAGATGGCAAATATCATATCTGCGTCATTTGCGTCAATCTGCGGATTGTGTTTGCGTCGGTGCGAAAACTCCTGGTTTCTCTGGAGCTTGAGTTTAGAGACAAATTCTCTGCGTTTCTCTGCGCCTTTGCGTTGAAATGGGTGGCTCTACAGTCTCTGTGCTCAGCCACTTGATTGTACTGCATCCGGTTGTTTGTCCTGCTGTGGCGATGTTGCGCGGATCGGATGCTGCGTTCCGCCCCCTGCGCAGCCATCCGCTATACTGGAAGCCATGAACAAAGAACAATCCTGGCAGCAGCGTTTTTGGAACCGCTTCTACGCCATCCCCGCCGTTGCGCAGTGGTGGGCGAAAAGCCGGGCCGGCGAGACGGCGGCGCTGGTGGAAGAACAGCACGGGATTCCCTTCGCCCGCCTACGCAAGCCGTTGGCTACAGCGCGCGGCGCGCTGATCACCACTGCCGGCGTGCATCTGCGCAGCGAGCCGCCTTTCGACATGGCCAACCCGGACGGCGATGCGTCGTATCGCCTCATCCCGGGCGCTGCCCGCGCCGAGGCGCTCACCATCACCCACAACTATTATGACCACAGCGAGGCCGACCGTGACCTGAACGTGGTCTTTCCGCTCGATCACTTCCGTGATCTGGCCCAGCGTGGGGTGATCGGCGGCGTGGCGCCGCGCCACTTCGGCTTCATGGGGCACATCGATGGGCCGCTGATCCCCGCGCTGACGGGAGAGAGCGCGCCCGACGTGGCCGCCAGGCTGCGCGCCGACGGCGTCGATTTCGCCTTCCTGACGCCCGCCTGAGGGCTTTGCAATCGGTCCGTGGGACTGATCGCACGAGCAGTGGAGGCCGCCGGCATTCCCACGGTGGCGATATCGCTGGCCAGAGACCTCACCGAAGCTGTGGGCGTGCCGCGCGCCCTCTTTGTAAAATGGCCGCTGGGCCGGCCGCTCGGCGAGGCCGGCAATGCTGCACAGCAGCGCACCGTCATGTACCACGCGCTGCGCCTGCTGCTGACCGCCGATGCACCAGGGCAATTGGAAGCGCCGGGCTGGCGCTGGCGGCGGGAGCACTATCAAGAACCGGACTGGGGGATGGTGAGAGGGTGATGAGGGTGATGGGGTGAGTGGGTGAACAGCCTCACCCCATCACCCCATCACCCGCTCACCCTCTCACTCCCTCACCCTCTCATACAAAAGGAGGCGCTATGAAACCAACAGAGAAACCACCACTGCGCTGGACCGGAGTTTTGTTCGCCCTGGCGGCCAACATGCTGTTGGTGACGGTGTTTCGCGGGCTGGTGCAGGTGGTGGGGATGCCCTTCGAGTTCAACGTGCTCGACACGATGGTGGCGCCGCTGCTGGCCGGCGTGCTGACTGCGTTCTACGCACCGCACCGGGGCGGGATGCACGCGTTTCTGGGCGGGATGCTGAGCATTCCCCTGCTGGCGATCTTTATCTTTGACGGCATCTGGCAGTTTGCGATCTTTGCCGGCGCCTTTTGCAC
>JAPKMV010000607.1 GCA_026645635.1 Caldilineaceae bacterium | reverse complement strand
GCCGGGCAGTTGTCGACCTCGTTGTTGCGACCGTCGCCGTCCCGATCCGGGTCGCAGGCGTCGCCCAGGGCGTCGCCGTCGATGTTCTGCTGGCCCGGATTCCAGATCAGGGGACAGTTGTCGACGGCCGTGGCGACGCCATCGCCGTCGAGGTCGGGCTGCTGGTTGTCGTCGATGCCGTCGCAGTTCAGGTCGGCAAACCCGATTCCCACGGCGGCATAGGCGCACCGAACAGACGTCGGCGGGGCTGAACTCCCCGCGGCGCTGGCGAATCTGCGCCTCGCCGATGGCCGCATCCCGCGCCTGCACGAACGTGGCGTTGGAGGGCAGCCAGTTGGTCAGCACGCTGTAGAAGAGCTGCCTGGCCCGCGCCGCGCCGATGGGTGCAATGTCATAGTTGTTGAACCGGCCGCCCTGGATCAGCAGGAATGCCACCTTGTTGTGGATGCCGCTGTTCGTGTGAATTGAGCCGTGGTCATTGAGCTTGAGTGGGATGATCACGGACGGGCGCCGGCCGATCCCGTCGCCGCTGAGCGCTCTGTTCATGTGATCGGGCTGGCCGAAACAGGGCGGATTGCTCAGATCGCGGCCGGCCGGGACGGGCGAACAGACCTTCGACCCCTGGAATGGCACCTGCGGTGGCTTTGCCGCCGGCGATCCTTCGGCCAGGAGCCAGTTGCCGGGGTCGGCGAAATAGCCGAAGATGTCGGCGAAGCTCTCGTCCAGGGCGCCGGATTGGTTGGCATAGATCAGCCGGCGTGCGCTTTCGTCTACGGCATGGGTGAACTCATGGCCGACGATGTCCAGCGTCACCATCTGCGGGGAAAAGGCGAAGAGATCGCAGCCGCCGTAGCTGGCGTTGGGCGCGCTCTCCTCCATGTTGACGCTGATGTTCAACTCGATCTGTTCCCCGTCGCCGTCGTAGGAATCGCGGCCGAACGCGCTGCGCCAGAGGTTGTAGACCGCGCTCACGTGGCGGCAGGCGTTCGCGCTGTCGGGCGGCGCGTCGTTGCAGCCGATGTTGTCATTTTCAAAGACGCTGCAAAGCTGGCCTCGCGTGTTGAAGTTGCCATCTTCCAGGTCAAGGTCCAGATTATCAGACGCGCGCGGCAGGCGAAAGACCACGGCCCCGCTCGCGGCATCGACAAAGACGGTTTCTGCGGCAGCCTGACCTGCACCCAGGTTGACTTCCCACGCCAGGTAGACGCCGCCGTCCGGTGCGTCGAGCAATCCGGTGTCGAGATAGGTGAGCAGGGTGTCGCCGATGATCGACAGCCCCGCCGGGCTGTCAGCCAGCGCCCATTGCTCCGCCTGAGCCTGGGCAAGCGCCGGCTCCGGCGCCAGGTGCGCCACGGACGCCACGCCGCCGAACAGCCCGATGGCACTGTCGCCGTCCAGGTGCACCGCCACTCCGCCAGGGAAGACCGGCAGCCCGGCATGAACCTGGTCGAAAAAGAGATGCTGGTTGTCGGCGGAACGCCCGGCAAACTGAAGCTCGGCCAGTGGATCGGCCAGGCCGAAGACATTGTATTGCGTCAGCACCCAGGTGGCCTGGATCACCGGGTCGTCGCCCAGGCTGGGCGGCAGCGGCGCGATGAAGGAGACCCCGCGCAGGCGCCCGTCCTCCAGGTTGGGCGCCGCTTCACCCTCGCTGGCGGCAGCGAGTTGCGCCAACGCCGCTTCCTGCGCCGCCACGATTTCGACCGGCGGCGGGGGCGGCTGTGAAACTGGCAGCGCTGCCACCTCGGCGGCGCCGCTGTCACAGGCCGCGCCGGCGGGCCGCACAAAACCGCGCTGGTCCGCAGCAGGGCAAGCCAGCGCCGGCGCCAGGTCGATGGCCGGGCTGCCCGTCTGGAGCAGGTGCGTGTGCGTCGGGCCGCCGTTGTCCGCCAGGGGGCCGAGCAGCGGGTCAGTGGCCGGCAGGTCGCCAGACCCGGCGAGCGGGCACGAGTCGTCGCTGACCACGTTGGCGCCATCCGAAGCGAGTGCGGCGCCGGGAGCCAGCGCGCAGTTGGCCGCACCGACAGGGCTGGCGGCGATGCTGGCAGTCAGGGTTATGGCCGCGGTGGGGCTGAGGGAGAGGCTGGCGCCCACCGCCGCCTGGTTGTCGGCCAGCGTCACATGCGCCAGGGCTGCGGAACCTGCTGCCAGCAGCAGGCCGCCACCCGCGCCGCCGGCCTGGTTGCCGCTGAAGGTGACGTTGGCCATGCTCTGGCGTGCTTCGCCGCCGCTCCACAGGCCGCCGCCGTCGCCTGCCGTCTGGTTGTTGGCGATCAGGCTATCGCGCACCACCAGGGGCGCCCCGCTGTAGTAGCTGGCGTCGTAGTAGAGACCGCCGCCGTCAGCCTGACTTGCGTTCCCAGCCAGGCTGCTTTGGGTGATGGTCAGCCGGCCAGTGGCGTAGAGTCCGCCGCCGGCCAGGTGGCTGGCATTACCGGTGATCGTGCTGCCCTCGATCACGGTCGTGGCTGCATCTTCCGGCTGCGGCCCGCCGCCGATGAGCAGACCGCCGCCCCAGTAGCCGACAGCCCGATTGCCGGCGATGGTAGTGTTGCGCAGGGTGAAGTGGCCACCCCAATCGAGGGTGAGACCGCCTCCAGCGCCGGCTGTGTTGCTGAAGAAGGTGCTGTTTTGGATCAGCACGACGCCGACCAGGTAGGCGCCGCCGCCGCTGTTGGCGCCGGCCCAGTTTTCCTCGAACCGTGAATCCTCGATGACGATGGCCGGCGCGCTCCCATCGCCGGCAAAATAGGTCCCCAGCGCACCGCCGGCATCGGTGACCGCCCGGTTATGGGTAAAGAGGCTGCTCGTCACCGTGATAGCGCCGCCGCGTGAGAACAAGGCGCCGCCGCTGCCGGCGAATGTGGCTGGGTCGCCGTCCGCCTGGTTGTTGCGCAGCGTGACCTGTTCCAGAGCAAGCTGGCCTTCGTTGTAGATGGCGCCGCCGCTGCCGATCGCTGCGCCGTCGGCGAGCGTCAGGCTGCGCAGTTGCAAAGCGCCGCCCGCCTCCACCCGGAAGATGCGGTTGGCGCCACCGCCGCTCAGCGTGATCAGACCGCCGCCGTCCAGGCTCGCCGTGTGGCCGTTGGGAATCGCCAGTTCGCCGGTGGTGATGGTGATCGGCTCCGGGCCGCAGGCAAAGGTGATCGCCCCGCCCCCAGCGACGGCTGCGGCCAACGCGGCTGGGGTGCAACTGGCGGGTGTGCCGTCCCCCACCACTGCGTCAACCGGTGCAGCCGCCCCGCGCAGCGCCGGCGTC
>JAPKMV010000606.1 GCA_026645635.1 Caldilineaceae bacterium | reverse complement strand
TCAATTGTCAATTGTCAATGAACAGCCTTCGTCAAAGAATGGCGCTCCCAATGGCGCCTCATTGACCATTGACAATCAATCATTGACAATTGACAATTCCTCTCCTCTCCCCAACCGCCAGGCCTCCTTCGGCTACACTTCCGAGGAGATGATCGTCGTGCTGCGCCCTATGCTGACGACGGGGCAGGAGCCGGTCGGCGCGATGGGCGACGACACGCCCATCGCCGCGTTGAGCAAGCTGCCGCGGCCGCTCTTCAGCTATTTCAAGCAGCGCTTCGCCGAAGTGACCAACCCGCCCATCGACCCGCTGCGCGAGGAGATGGTGATGAGCACGCGCATGTTGCTGGGGCGCCGCGCTAATCTGCTCAGCGAGACGCCGGAGGCGGTGCGGCTGCTGGCGCTCAAGTCGCCGGTGCTCGTGCCGGCGCAGATGGCGACGCTGCGCAACCTGGCTTTGCCCGCGTTCAAGAGTGCAGAGGTGGCGGCGGTCTGGCCCGCGCCGGCTGGCGACGACATCACGCCGGAGGAGGCGGGCGCGGCCTTGCGCTCGGCGGTGGAGAAGCTCTGCCGCGAGGCCGAAGCTGCGGTGCGCGGCGGCGCCACCATCCTGATCATCAGCGACGAACCGGCGGACGTCCACACGCTGCCGATCCCGTCGCTGCTGGCGGTGGGATCGGTGCACCATCATCTGATCCGCTGCGGGCTGCGGATGCGCGCCAGCCTGGTTGCGGCCACGGGCGAGGCGCGCGAGGTGCATCACTTCGCCGCGCTCCTCGGCTACGGCGCCAACGCCATCTATCCGTACCTGGCCTTTGCGAGCATCGCCGACATCATCCACGAAGGGCGCAAGACCGGCGCGCTGACGGTGGAGCAGGCGGTCAAGAACTTCGTCAGGGCGGTGGACAAGGGGCTGCTCAAGATCATGAGCAAGATGGGGATCAGCACGTTGGACAGCTATTGCGGCGCGCAGATCTTCGAAGCGGTGGGCATTGGCCAGGAGTTGCTGGACGTGGCCTTTGTGGACACGCCCAGCGTGCTCGGCGGCGTCGGCTTCACCACGGTGGCCGAGGACGTGCTGGCCTGGCATGTCTACGGCTACCCGCAGAGCGACACGAGCCAGGCGGTCAAACTGGTCACTTGGGGGTTGTACAAATCACGGCGCGGGGGCGAACTGCACGAGTGGAGTCCGCAGGTGGTCCACGCGCTCACCGCAGTGGCGCGGCCCAAGAAGGAGGGCGACGGCCCGGCCAACTATCGCAAATACGCGGAACTGGTCAACAGCCTGACCATTGCCCCGCGCCATTTGCTCGAATTCCGGCGCACGCGGCCGGCCATTCCCCTGGGCCAGGTGGAGCCGGTGGAACGCATCCTGCGCCGCTTCTCCACCGCGGCCATGAGCCACGGCGCGCTGAGCGCGGAGGCGCACGAGGTGCTGGCCATCGCCATGAACCGGCTTGGCGGCATGAGCAACTCCGGCGAGGGCGGCGAGGCCAAGGATCGCTACTTCACCGAGCGAGCGAGCAAGATCAAGCAGGTGGCGTCGGGGCGCTTCGGCGTGACGCCGGAATACTTAATGAGCGCCGAGGAGCTGCAGATCAAGATCGCCCAGGGGTCGAAGCCGGGCGAGGGCGGCCAGTTGCCGGGGCACAAGGTCACCGCGGAGATCGCGGTGCTGCGCCACAGCACGCCCGGCGTGGCGCTGATCAGCCCGCCGCCCCACCATGACATCTACTCCATCGAGGACCTGGCGCAGTTGATCTGGGACTTGAAGGCGATCAACGAGAATGCCCGGGTGAGCGTCAAGCTGGTTTCCGAAATGGGCGTTGGCACGATTGCCGCGGGCGTGGTCAAGGGCATGGCCGACGTGATCCACATCTCCGGCGCAGCGGGCGGCACGGGGGCCAGCCCGCTCAGTTCGGTCAAGAACGCAGGGCTTTCCTGGGAGATCGGTCTGGCGGAGACGCACCAGGTGCTGCTGGCCAACGGGCTGCGCACCCGCGTCACCGTGCGCACCGACGGCGGTCTGGCCACGGGGCGCGACGTGGTGATTGCGGCGATGCTCGGCGCGGACGAGGTGAGTTTCGGCACCTCGGCCATGATCGCCGAAGGCTGCATCATGGCGCGGGTCTGCCACAAGAATACCTGCCCGGTGGGCGTGGCCACCCAGGACCCGGAACTGCGTAAGAAGTTCACCGGCACGCCGGAGATGGTGGTGCGCTTCCTCACCGCCGTGGCCGAGGACGTGCGCGGCATCCTGGCGGAACTGGGCTTCCGCAGCCTGGACGAGGTAGTGGGCCACCCGGAGTATCTGGAGCAGGTGATCCACGGCCGCGCCGCCGGTTTTATGGACCTGTCGCCGCTGCTCTACGTGCCGGACACGGGCACGGCGCGGCGCAACGTGCTGCCGCGCAACGAGATCGTCCCGCCGGATGAGACGCTGAGCGACCGCATCACCGAGCAGGTGCTGGCCGCGCTGCAGGCGAACCCGGACGCGCCGGTGCGCCTCGCCCACAAGATCAGCAATGTGGAGCGCACAGTGGGCGCGCGCATCTCCGGGCAACTGGCGCTGCGCTACGGCGATGCGGGGCTGCCGGAAGGGCAGATTCGCATCAGCCTGGAGGGGAATGCGGGGCAGAGCTTCGGCGCGTTCGCTCTGCGCGGGCTGGCGCTCTGGCTCACCGGCGCGGCCAACGACTACGTGGGCAAGGGGCTGGGCGGCGGTGAGATCGTGATCCGCCCGCCGGAGGAAGCGCGCTTCGTGCCCCACCAGAATGTGATCCTGGGCAACACGGCGCTCTACGGCGCCACCGACGGCAAGCTGTTGGCCGCGGGCGTGGCGGGCGAACGCTTCGCCGTGCGCAACAGCGGCGCCACCGCCGTGATTGAGGGCGCGGGCGAGCACTGCTGCGAGTACATGACCGGCGGCTGTGTGGTGGTGCTGGGCGAGACCGGGCGCAACTTCGGCGCCGGCATGACCGGCGGCCAGGCCTTCGTCTACGATGTGAACGAGAATTTCGAGCGGCGCTACAACGGCGAACTGATCAGCGTAAACCGGCTGCGCGGCGACGCCTACGAGCAGTTCCTCAAGGGGCTGATCCGCGAGCACCTCGAGAAGACCGGCTCGCAGATGGCGCGACTGCTCCTCGACGACTGGGAGACGCAGCGCCAGTTCTTCTGGCATGTGATGCCCAAGGACAACGTGGTGCAGATCGAGGCCGCGACCGAGGGGTCGGCGGAGAGTGAGGAGGAAGAGGAGGCGGTGA
>JAPKMV010000605.1 GCA_026645635.1 Caldilineaceae bacterium | reverse complement strand
GACGGCCTGGTCGTTACCGTCGCCGCCACGGTGATGACGCTGCCGCTGATCGTCTACTACTTCGGGCGGCTGAGCGTGGTCAGCCTGGCGACCAATCTGCTCATCGTGCCGGTGCAGCCCCTGGTCATGTTGGGCGGCAGCGCGGGCGTGCTGGCGGGAATGGCGGGCCTCGACCTGCCCGGCCAGGTGATCCTGTGGGCGCCGTGGGTGGGGCTGGTGTGGACGGTGGCCATCGTGCAGGCGACGGCCAGCCTGCCCGGCGCCAGTTGGGAGATTGCAGCCTTTCCGCTGTGGGCGATGCTCGGCGCCTACGCAGCGCTGTTTGCCTTGCGCTGGCGGCGCCGTGTCGGGAATTGGGCGCAGCGGCTGACCGGTTGGGCGCGTATTGACCTGGTCGCACGCATCGGCGCGCCGGCGCTGCTCACCGCGCTCACGGTGGGCGGCGCGCTGATCTGGGCTGCGGTGGCCGCCCTGCCCGATGGCCGGCTGCATGTCTGGTTTCTCGACATCGGCCAGGGCGACGGCATCCTGATCCAGACGCCCAGCGGGCGCCGCGTGCTGATCGACGGCGGCGCCAGCCCGCAGCAGCTCTTCAGCGAGTTGGGTGGGGTGATGCCCTTCTGGGAACGCAGTCTCGACCTGGCGGTGCTGACGCACCCCGACGGCGACCACATGATCGCGCAGGCGGATGCGCCGCTGCGCTTCCAGATCGCAGCGGCGTGGGACACCCTCACCGGCCAGGCCAACCCCGACGGCAGCCTCTGGCGCGAGCGCATGGCGACGAGCGGCGCGGCGGTGCACCTGCAACATGCGGGCGGCTGGGCTGACCTGGGCGACGGCGTTGCGCTCTGGGTGCTCTGGCCGCCGCCCGGCGGCTTCCAGACGGAGAACGCGGACAATGAGAACTCGCTGGTGCTCAAGCTGGTCTACGGCAACTTCAGCGCGCTGCTCACCGGCGACGCCGGGCTGCCCAGCGAGGCGGCCTGGCTGCGGGCGGGCGCGCCGCTGGCCGCAACGGTGCTCAAGGTGGGGCATCACGGCAGCGCCCACAGCACGGGCAGCGAGCTGGTGGCTGCGGTCGAGCCGCAGGTGGCGGTGATCCAGGTGGGTGCGGAGAACGACTACGGCCATCCCACGGCGGAGGTGCTGGCGAACCTGGCCGGGCGCTGGGTGCTGCGCAACGACCTGCATGGGACGGTGCACATGATGAGCGACGGGCGGCAGATGTGGGTGATGGCGGACCACGGGGGGTGGTAGGGATATCCTATCCCCGGAAGCCTGCCGGCGCATCGTCGATTTAGCGGATATATGGGTCGTGCGCATTCCCTCTGTTGCGGACCTCACCGGGGATGCAGCACGGCGCGCGCGGTTTGCGGCGACACGCGCGGCGATAGCGCAGGCAATCGCCGAAGGCGTTCCGCGTACAACACCCACGGATGAAGAGATCGCCGCCCTCGTCAAGCGTGCCCGGCGCGTTCCCCGCAACCCCTAGGGCACGATGCGCGTTGTCCTCGACACGAACATGTCGTAACCGTGGTTCAGGACCTTTTGGACGGTGAGATCGTCAAATACTTGGAGGAGTGGGGTATTGGCGTGATCTCTGGGGACCAATTGGTCAGGTTGCTTGACACAAGGTGAGCGACGCAGGGCAGGGCTACGTGCGGCCCGCGCCCGCAACGCATGACGCCGGAGCAGGTGAAGATGGCATCTCACTTGATCCAGGACCCCGCTATTGTCGTCACAGAGATCGTCCTCACCCTGGGTGTCTCGCGCTCTACCGCAACGTCGGGCCGAACGGCGAGGCGCGATAGCCCAGTGGAGAGCGTGAGAACGAGACCGCGCGACCGAAAAGCGGCTGAAACAGGTGGGGGAGGAAGGGGCTGGCTGACATTCGTTTGTGATTTCCTGGAAGTCGTGTATGATGGAAGTGCAATCAACGTAAGGAGTCACCCATGCAAATAACCATTTCTATCCCTGACAAGCCGTTTGTGGCTGAGCCACGTGAAAGCATTTCCAGGAAAATCCGCCTTTATGCGGCGTTGGGCTTGTACCGCGCCAGAGAACTATCTATCGGCGCGGCGTGCGAATTGGCAGGGGTTGATCGGTACACATTCCTTGATTTCTGCAAGCGCCAGGGCGTTGTATTACAGACCCAGACGCCTGCAGAACTAGAAGCAGAATTCCACCGCCTGATCGGGGAATAGGTCATGTTGGTGATTGCCGATAGTTCTGCGCTGGTCGCGCTGGCTACCTGCGGCGCACTCGATATACTGACGCTGATTTACGAGGACATTCGGGTTCCCCAGGCGGTTTTTGACGAAGTTGCCGCGCCGGACAAGCCGCAGGGAGTCATATTGTCGTCTTTTCTGGCTGAGCGGGTTGTCAGCGTGGACATGTCACGCTGGGTGTTGGCGGCTGGTGGATTAGGACAGGGAGCGTATGTGGAGCTACTACGCACCTCCTCTCTGCATTACGGGGATGCCCTTCTGGCCAAGGTTCTGACGCTCGCCAACGAAACCGGCCACTGACTTCCACCGATTCACCAGGAGACACACCTGTGCAACCCGCCATTCTGGGCGTCGATGTCGGCACCTCGTCCCTGAAAGGCGTGGTCTATGACTGCGACGGGGCCGCGCTGTTTACTACCCAGCAAACGTATCGCCTGGCCACGCCACAGCCCGGCTGGGCCGAACTGGACATGGCCGCAGCCTGGCGCGCACTCGTGGCGGTGCTGCGCGCGGCTGCCGCGGCGACTGCCACCCAGGTGCGTATCGGCGCGGTGGCGCTGGCCGCCCAGGCCGGCTCCTTCGTGCCGGTGGACGCTGCGGGCGAGCCGTTAGCGCCGATGATCGCTTGGCTGGACCTGCGCGCCGCGCCGCTGGCAGCGGCCTGGCAGACAGACGGCACGGCCGCCCGCATCCGCGCCCTGAGCGGCTGGCATCCCTACCCGGGGCTGCCCATCGCCACCATCGCCTGGCTGACGCGCCACGCGCCCCAGGTGGCAGCCCGGGCACGCCGCTACCTCGGCGCGCATGAGTTTCTGGTGCAGCGGCTCACCGGTCACTGCATCACCGATTACTCCGAGGCCGCCGAGATGGTGCTCCTCGACCAGCGCACCGGCGCCTGGTCGCCTGAATTGTGTGCGCTGGCCGGCATCCGTCCCGACCAACTGGCCGAGATCGCGCCGGCGGGCACGGTGGTCGGGACGCTCCTGCCGGAGGTGGCCGCGGCGACGGGGCTGCCCGCGGACATGCAGGTCATCGTCGGCGGG
>JAPKMV010000604.1 GCA_026645635.1 Caldilineaceae bacterium | reverse complement strand
CGCCGCGCTGCAATTGCCCACGGCGACGCCCCTCGCCGCCAGCGGTGCGCTGCGCCTGGCCGCGCCTATTCTGCGCGAGCCGGTGGACGGCGCCACGCTGCCCTGTGCGAGCAATGCTACGTTGTCCTGGGAGCCGGCGCCGGGAATTCTCCCCGACGATATGTATGTGGTGCATCTCGGCTATGTCGATGCCGACGATGCGGTGGTGTGGGTGGCCCAGCCCCAGCGCGCATCGACTGTGAGCGCATGGGAAGTGGACGCAGCCTTGTGTGCGCTGCCGCCGGCTACAGCCAGCGGCGCATGGCAGTGGTGGGTTGAGGTCGTGGCGGGCACGGGCGCGGCGCAGGAGCCGGTCAGCCCACCCAGTGAAATCCGCAGCTTTGTGTGGCGATGAGTGAATGATGACAACGAAGAATCCTGCTCCATTTGATGACCCGGAAGACGAGTTCGCCAGCCGCTTCGACGAGGAAGTCGAAGATGACTACGACGAACTTGAAGATGACTACGACGATGAGTTCGACGACGACGAGTTCGATGACGATGACTTGGACGACGAATTCGACGCCGATGAAGATGATGACGATGAAGATGACGACGATGAAGATGACGACGACCCGGATCTGCGCGACGAACTTGCAGAGAACCTGGCCGCTTTCTTCGCAGGCGATGACTTCGAGATTGTCGATCTGAAGGCGCTGTTGGCAGAGGTCAGGGATGACGATGTCGATGCGGCCGTGTTCAGCGCGCGCGCCGAGTATACGCTGGCGGATGCGTTGCGCCGCCTGCGCGAGCACGACCGCCTGCCCGGTTTGCCCGACCTGGCCCCACTGGGCAACGTGGCTCCAGCCGATCTAGACCTGCTGCGCACGCAGTGGCCCACCGTACCGGTTGCCATGCGCCGCGCTGCGCTCGACCTCCTCATCGCCGCGGTGGAGGAAGATCTGCCCCTCGACCTCAGCGAGCTGCTGCGGCTGGCGCTGGACGACGCCGACGCGTTGGTGCGGCTCCTGGCGGTCGAAGCTCTTGCACAGGAGGGCGATCCGGTGTTTCTCGGCCGGCTGACACAGATGGCGCGCCACGACGCCGACACCGCGGTGCGTGCAGGAGCGGCTGCCGCGCTGGGCGCCTACGTGCTTGCCGGTGAGCTGGATGAGCTTGAACCCGCCCTGGCCATGCGCGCCGAAGAGGCATTGATGGCGATCCTGGCCGATGGCGCCGAGGCGCTCGAGGTGCAGCGCCGGGCACTGGAGAGCATCGCCTACTCCGGTGAGGTGGGCGTGCGCCAGTTGATCGAGGATGCCTATTACGCTGCCCATGAGGACATGCGTCTCAGCGCGCTGACCGCAATGGGACGCAGCGCCGATTCACGCTGGCGCAACCTGGCCCGCGCCGAATTGAGCAACCCGTCGCCCGCGATCCGCGCGGAAGCCGCATTTGCCGTCGGCGAATTGGAAGCCAGGGCCGCGCTGCCGGAAATCTTGGCGCTGACCGCCGACGAAGATGCCACGGTGCGGCTGGCTGCCATCTACGCCCTGGGACATCTGGGCGGCCACGAAGCGCGGACACTCCTGCGGCGCATCAGCAACAGCGACGATGCGGTCGAAGCCACGGCTGCCGACGACGCGCTTGAGGAAATGGCCTTCTATGTCAGCGACGAGGCCGAGGCTCTGCCGCTCTACGACGAGGATGAAGATGACGATGAGGATGAGGACTGGCGTTTCTCGTCCAATACCGATCTCGGCGTCTACAACTGACCTGCCGTTCAACCGGCCAAACAACCAGACCAGGCAACTGCGGACATCGTGAACCTCAAACTCAAGCGCCTGGTGCGCACACCTTCTTCGGAACAGTACGCTCTGTTCGACCTCGACCAGGTCGACGCCGACAGTTTGCCCATGACCATCGGCAAACTCGACCTGCACTACACTGCGGAGGGCGTCTACGGCACGGTGCTCTTCTGGGATGAGGCGTCGCGGCGGCTGGCCCCCGCGCAGCGCAGCGACTTCATCCATGCGCTGTTGGGAGAGGTCGTCCAGCCGATGGGCGTGCCCAACGAGTATGTGGTGGAGTTCTTTGCGCCCACGCTCGCCGACTATGAGGTGATGCACAACGTAGGCGGCGCCGAAGCGGACACCGCGCTGGACAATCCTGAAGCCGGGCTGCGCCAGATGGAGGCGCAGCGGGGGCGCATGGGCGGCGCGACCGGCGCCGGCTGACAGCGCCCTGATGCAATCGCTGGATGCCCTGTTCTCGATCTTTTCTTCCACGCTGCTGCCGGTGCTGCTGCTGGCGCTGGCCGGCTACCTCCTGGCGGCGTTTGCGCCGCTCGACACCCGCACGATTGGCCGCGTGCTCTTTTATCTCGCTACGCCCGCGCTCGTCTTCCGCAGCCTCTACACCATGACGGTTGACTGGCTTGCGCTCCAGCACATGGCCTTCGTCAGCGTGGGCGTGCTGGTCATCACCGCGCTGCTGGGTTGGGCGGTGACGGCCTCCTCCCCGCGGGCAGAGCGCAGCGGGCTGACGCTGGCGAGCGCAGTGGGCAACACCGGCAACATGGGCATCCCGATCAACCTCTTTGCCTTTGGTGAAGCCGGCGCAGCCCTGGCTGCCATTTACTATGCCATTACCTCTTTTCTGACCAACACGCTGGGCGTCGTCATTGCCTCTGCGGGAAGATCGTCGTTGGGCGCGGCTGTGGTGCGCGGCCTGCAGGCGCCCATGCTCTACGCCGCGACATTGGGGCTGCTGCTCAACCGCACGGGCATCGAGGCGCCGATCAACCTCTACCGCGCCATCGATCTGTTGGCCGGCGCGTCGATCCCGCTGATGCTGGTGCTCCTGGGCGCGCAACTGCGCGCCACGCGCATCCGCCGTGGCCATTGGATCATCTGGCGCAGCATGATGGTGCGGCTGGTGGCGTCGCCGTTGGTTGCGCTGCTGCTCTGCTGGTTGCTGGGCATCGGCGGCGTGGAGCGGCAGGTGCTGGTGTTGCAATCCGCCATGCCGACCGCCGTGATCACCACCGTCCTGGCCACCGAGTTCGACGCGGCGCCGGCGCTGGTGGCCGCCGCGGTCTTCTTCAGCACGCTCGCCAGCGTGGTCACGCTCTCCGTGGCGATCTTTGCGCTGGGCTGAAACGATGCAAACACAATCCGCAGATAACGCAGATGACGCAGATTAAACTCAAACTCCAAAGAAACCAGGAGTTTTCGCAACGACGCAAACACAATCCGCAGATGACGCAGATAACGCAGATTTGATATCTGCCATCTGCG
>JAPKMV010000603.1 GCA_026645635.1 Caldilineaceae bacterium | reverse complement strand
TCGGCGACCTGGACCACATCAAGCAGTGGCTGCGCCGCAGCGTCATCAACCCGCTGCGCAGCGGCAACCGGCAGCGCTGCCCGATGGGCATTCTCTTCACCGGCCCGCCCGGCACCGGTAAGACGGCAATGGCCGAGGCCACCGCAGGCGAGGCCGGCGTCATCATGCTCAATATCCAGATGAACAAGGTCTTCGGTCGCTACGTGGGCGACAGCGAACGCAACATGGCGCGGATGCTGCAAATGGCTCGCTCCGCCGCGCCCTGCATCCTCTGGCTGGACGAAATCGACCAGGGCATCAGTCGGGGCGAGGGCGACAGCGGCGCCTCCAACCGGGTGTTCCAGCAACTGCTGCAGTTTATGAGTGACAAGAATAACCGTGGCCGCATCGTCGTGATGGCCGCCACCAACCGCCCCGACCTGATGGACGCCGCGCTCAAGCGCGCCGGTCGCTTCGACAACAAGATTCCCTTCCTGCTGCCCACCGCACCAGGCCGCGCCGCCATCTTCAATGTCATGGCCCGTCGCTATGGGCTGCAGATCACCGTGGACGAGACCGACGTCATCATCAGCGCCACCAACGGCTGGACCGGCGCCGAAATCGAAACCTGCGTCATCAAAGCCTGGCAGCTTACACAGGACGAGGGACTCTCCCCGGAAGCTGCTCTCACCACAGCAGCCAGCCGGCTGCGGCCCACCACCGCCGACATCGACAGCATGACGGCGCTGGCGCTGGCCGAATGCAACGACGACGATCTGCTGCCGCTAGGCTATGTGCGGCCCACGAAAGCGCAGCTCGATGAAAGTCTGAAGACGCTGCCCAAACGCAGCGAGCGCCAGATGTAAACAGAGGTAGCCAGATGTAGCATCCCAAACCGCCATGCGTCCTTGCGTGTAACGTGGCACACACAAGGACGCATGGCGGCAGTCTCACGCTGCCCAGGCCACCAGATAGACCACCAGATAGACCCAAGGAGCAACCTATGGCAAACACCAGCGGACTCGTCGCCCTACCCCAGGCGTGGAACAACGGTCGCCTGCAAGATCAGCTGGACGACATGACCCAGCGCATCGACACAGGTCAGATCACCCCCAGAACCTTTTCACTTAACCTGCTGCGGCAGGGCGTTATCGCCGAAGTCAGAGTCGGACGATGGCGAGGCACCGCATCCCTGGATGAGCGCGACCTGGGCATTCAGATCTCCTCAGAGGCCAAGAAGACCCTCCATAGCCTAGGCGAGCGCATCCTCATGCCGGCGGAAATGCTCCGCGCCGCCGATGCCATTGAGAGCCGCGCCCGCCGCCTGGTGGATCCCAAGAGCAACCGCGCCCTCGTCGCCACCCCACTCGGCGTCTTCATCCCGGTGACCGCATTCCCTGACATCCAGCAGGAATTCCGTGACTGCCGCGCCGATTACTTCAATCTGCGCGACCACTGGGTGCGCAGACTTCCGGATATCCGCGAGGAGATGCTTGCCGCCTACACCGCCGCCGCCCGGGAAGCCTGGGAACGGCTCCAGCGCGAAGACGCATTTTTCACCCGCGGCTACGCGGACGAGCAAGACTACGTCCGGCAGTTCCTCAACCGAACCCTGTATGCCATCCCCTCCGCCTCGAAGATCTCAAGCAGCTTCTACATGGAACTGCGGCTGTTCATGGTGCCCCTGCCCACCGACCTGGACGATAACGCGGCGGAACAACTCCTGGAAATGCAGCGGGCAGCCCTGGAACTGAGCCAAATCGAGCGGGAAGAATGGCAGAACCGCTCCGCGACGCAAGAGCGCCAACGGGTGCTCGACGAGATGACGCGCGAAGCGATGCGCCAGCAAAACGAACTGTTGCAGACCCTGGCCAGAGACTTCGAGGGAACCGTAGTTCGCCAGATGAACCAGGTTGCCTACGAAGCAGCGACCGATCTGCTGGCCGCCATCGAACGCAACGGGCGCCCAAACAGCCGCAACATCGTCACGCTCAAAAATATGGTTGAGACGCTGAAGCAGGCCAACTTCACCGACAACGCCGAAATCGAAGCGATGCTGGGACAGGTCGAAGCACAACTGGACGTGCCTGCCTCACAGCGTGAAGTCAGAGCCTTGGATCTGGTGCTGCGCGACATCGCTATCGTCTCTCGCCAGAACATTCTGGCCCTCGGCGGCGAAACCGACGCGCGGCGCGACCTGGCGATTGGGCCTGTAACCGCTGACACGGCCGAAATGAGCCGGCGCCGGCTGATGGATGAGGTTGTCACCGACATCCAGCCGCAGGCAACCATCGACTTCAACCGTCCCCAACTATAAACAAAAACCAGGAGCCAATATGCCCATCTACATGACCATCAAGCAGGGATCCCAGGTGCGTCTCAAAACAGGCACGGCCTATGAGACATACACCGTGCTTGGCGTCGCCAATGGCCAGGTCGAACTCCAACTCACCAACGGCTATGGCACCCAGATCGACTTCCGGTCATACTACGCCATTGCCGATTTCGAGCGCCGCGTCGGGTTTCCTCTCGATGCGAGTCTGCTCAACCCAGCCAATCTGAACTGACCAACACCAGTCCTCACTCCACCACGGCCACTCGCACGCCACCAGTGCCGCCTGCCTCACGCAGCGCCACCGTGAGCGCATCGATGCGTGCACGCTCACGCAGGCAATCTTGTTCGGAGCCGTGATAAAGGGTTGTGTACGGGTGACTCTCGCGTCGTAGCGCCGCCCTCAGCGCAGCCGCCTGAGCCTTGTCGGTAGGGATGACGGACAGGCTGAGCCGGCCATGCGCGGGATCATCGCCGCCATAATGCCACTGGAGATAGCAGAGCGGCGCTTGGCTGGGCTTGTGCTTTCTGGCGCTGTTTGTCGGCATGTAGACCTCCTTTTCCATTCCATGTAGCTTGTGGGACAGAGCATACAGCTGCTGCGTCCTCCGAAAACGACCGAGCCGCACGTCGCAATCTTGGACCAGTGCGCCCCAATCGTCGAGCCGTGCCACGCGTTTGCAGGCGCTGCCCCGCCCGGCTGGGAGGTCCCTGCTTCCTTGAGGCGGTCGTTCCATGAAGGCTGGGCCAGGCAACATTGATATGCTGATACAGGCTTTTGACCACCACGACGGTCCGAACGCTGCTTGGGCATTGGAAGTGCCTCGCACAAGTCGGCGCTGAGGACTCGATGAAAAGTCACGGTTCGCCAACATGTGTACTCATCGAAATCAATGGTAGCACGAACATCTGTTCTGGTCAACAGCTATGCCGTTGTCTGCCTGGGTCATCCAGGTCTTGTCAGAAGCTGT
>JAPKMV010000602.1 GCA_026645635.1 Caldilineaceae bacterium | reverse complement strand
CGCGCTACGACGCATTGCTGGCCGATCTGCCGGTCGCACGACCGGTGGTCGCCGCCGCCGCTGATCCGGTTTGGCACCTCTACGTGCTCCGCTGCGATGCGCGAGACGCGCTGCTGGAACATCTGAACCGCGCCGGCATCGGCGCCGGTGTGCATTACCCTGTGCCGCTCCATTTGCAGCCCGCGTATGCGGATCTGGGCTATCAGCCCGGCGCGCTGCCCATCACCGAGACCGTCGCCTCGACCTGTCTGAGCCTGCCCATCTACCCGGAGATGACAGACAGCCAGCAGGATTACGTCGTGGCGGAAATTCGCCGCTTCTTTGCTGCGAACTGACTGTGGCGCCCGCATGAGTGAGTCAGTCTTTACCCCAGCGACGATCAGCGTGGTCGTGCCGGCGCGCAACGAAGAGGCGACTATCGCCGACGTGGTGGCGCGCAGCTTTGCCGCCTTTGTCGAGCTGGGGCGCGAGGGCGAGGTGCTGGTGGTCAACGACGGCAGCACGGACAACACCGCGGCGGTGCTGGCCGGCCTGCAAGAACGCTACCCCGCGCTGCGCGTCTTCACCCACCGCCGCAGCCAGGGCATGACCGCGGGCTTGCAGCGCATGTTCGCCGCCAGCCGCGGGGAGATCGTCATCCTCATGCCCGCCGACATGGAATCCGACCCGCTGCTTGACGTGCCGGCGCTGGTGCGCTGCCTGGAAGCCAACGACCTGGATGTGGTCGCCGGTTGGCGCCAGGGACGCAACGACGGCAAGGTGCTGGCCAGCCGCATCTACAACTTTGTGATGCGCCATCTTGCCGGCGTCACGGTGCACGATGGCAACTGGATCAAGGCGATGCGCCGCGAGGTGGTCGATGGCTTTCCGCCGCTGCGCAGCGACTGGCACCGCTTTCTGCTGATGTTTGCCGTGCATCAAGGCTTCAAGGTGGGCGAGACGCCGACCTTCTACCAGCCGCGGCCGGCAGGCGCAAGCAAGTTCGGCTGGGAGCGCATCCCCATCAGCTTCCTCGACGTGATCGTACTCAAGTTTCTGCTCACCTTCAGCCAGGCGCCGATGCGTTTCTTCGGCGGGCTGGGGCTGGCCGGGCTGGTGATCAGCGCGCTGATCTTTCTCTACCTGACGGGACTGTACATCTTCACCAACACGCAGCAGCGCCCGATCTTTAACGCGGCGGGCGTGCTGGCGATCATCAGCGTGCTGCTCTTTCTCGTCGGTTTCCTGGCCGAATTGATCGTGAACCAGGGCGAGCGCATCGCCGCGGTGGAGCGGCGGCTTGACGAGCAGGATGACAGCCTCACGCTAAGACGCAAAGGCGCAGCGGGGAACGACAGTGCGTGAACTTCTGCCAGCTATCGACGCGTGGCGACAGCAGGGCAAGCAAGTGGCCCTGGCGACGCTGGTCAAGATCTACGGCTCGGCGCCGCAGCCGGTGGGCGCGCGCATGGCCGTTTCCTCCGCCGGCGAGATGGCCGGCTCGGTGAGCGGCGGCTGCGTCGAAGGCGCAGTGGTGCAGGAGGCGCTGGCGGTGCTGGCCGGCGCGCCGCCGCATCTGGTCACCTACGGCATCGCCGACGAGCTGGCGCAGAGCGTCGGCCTGGCTTGCGGGGGAGTGATCGACGTCTTCGTCGAGGCGATCTGAATAGACCGCGGATTAGGCGGATTTGACAGATTTTCGCGGATTTCTCTTGATCCGCGTCAATCCGCCTAATCCGCGTCATCCGCGGTCTATTTCAAACTTATGGACGAAACCGCTCTCTTTGTTGTGTATAGGTGAGCATGGACGAGGTTTTTGCGGCGTTTGAGCAGGCGGTGCGGGAGGCGCGGCTGGTGGCGCTGGCCACGGTGCTGGCTGGCCCGCAGGTAGGTGCGCGCCTGCTGCTCTGGCCGGACGGCGCCAAGCTGGGTACGCTGGGTGATCCGAATCTGGATATTGCGGTGGCAGTTCATGCCGCCTATCTCTTGCCGACGCTGCATAGTGAACGGGTGACCTTCGCCACTGCCCAGGGACCGGTGGATGTCTTCATCACCATCGAGATGCCGCCACCCAGACTCGTGATCATCGGCGCGGTGCACATCGCCGCGGCGCTGGTGACTTTTGGCAAGACCCTCGGCTACAACACGGTGGTCATCGACCCGCGCAGCGCCTTTGCGACGCCCGCGCGCTTTGGCCATGCGGACCGGCTGATCGCCGGCTGGCCGGATGCCGTGCTGCCGGCGCTGGGCATCGATGAAGCGACCTGCATCGTCATCCTGAGCCACGATGAGAAGATCGATGACCCCGCGCTGCGCTACGCCTGCCGCAGCCCGGCGCGCTACATCGGTGCACTGGGGTCGCGACGGACGCACGCCGCGCGCGTGGAGCGGCTCCTGGGCGCCGGCCTGACCGACGAGGAAGTTGCCCGCATCCATGCGCCCATCGGCCTGAACATCGGCGCGCGGCGGCCGGAGGAGATTGCGCTGGCGATCATGGCGGAGATTGTCGCGACCCGGAATTTGAAATAGACCGCGGATGACGCGGATTTGGCGGATTTGCGCGGATTAAACAGGTGATCGTCACCTGTCACCTACACCCACCACGGAGCAGCCATGAAATCCCAGGAAATTCTCGACAAACAGAAACAGTATCTCTGGCCGAACCACATCCTCTACTACACCGAGCCGCTGCCGCTCGACCACGGCGAGGGGCTGTATGTGTGGGATGTAGAGGGGCGGCGCTATCTGGACTTTTTCGGCGGCATCCTCACCACCAGCGTTGGCCACAACCACCCGCAGGTGGTGGAGGCGGTGCGCGAGCAGGTGGGCAAGCTGATCCACAGTTCGACGCTCTACCCCAATGCCAACCATGTGGCGCTGGCTGAGAAAATGGCTGAGATCACGCCAGGCCGCTTGCAGATGTCCTACTTCACCAATTCGGGCAGCGAGGCCAACGAGACCGCCATCGTCGCCGCTCAGACCTACACCGATAACCGCGAGATCGTGGCGCTGCGCCACGCGTACAGCGGGCGCACCTCGCTCACAATGAGCGTCACCGCGCATTCGACCTGGAAGCTGGGCAAAAGCTTCAGCCCGGACATCAAGCACGCCATCAATCCCTACTGCTACCGCTGCCCGCTCAAGCTCAGCTACCCATCGTGCGGCGTCGCCTGTGCGCAGGACATCGAGGAGGTGATCCGCACGACGACCAGCGGCAAGATCGCGGCGTTCATGGCCGAGCCGATCCAGGGCGTGGGCGGCTTCATCACTCCGCCGCCCGAATACTTCAAGATCGCCGTAGAGATCG
>JAPKMV010000601.1 GCA_026645635.1 Caldilineaceae bacterium | reverse complement strand
TCTCCAATCTCTTAATCTCCCAATCTCTCAATCTCCCCTTCCCTCACCGCGCCTGCGTCCTTACCAACAGCACCGAGTGATCCGCAAACCTTACCACCGTATTTGCGACGCTGCCGGGGAAATGGCCGGGGCTGGACTCGCTGCCCACGATGATCAGATCGTAGGCGCCTTCGCGGGTGTGTTGCAGGATCAGTTCCGGCGCGGAGCCGGCCTGCACGATGATCGCCGAACGGTCGAAGCCGTGGGCGTTGAGCCTGGTTTCCCATTCGCGCAGGACGTTGGAGAGCCGCGTCCCCTGCTGGAGCACCGCCTCCACGTCCACGGTGTTGGCGCCGCTGTCGGGCAGGTAGGGCGCGGCGGAGGGCGGCACCACGTGGAGCAGGTTCAACTCGGCGCCCATCGCCTCGGCCATCTGCACTGCGATGGCCACCACGCTCTCATCCTCCACGCTGGCGCAGACCAGCACCCGCTTGTAGACCGGGCGGTTGCCCTTTACCAGCAGCACCGAGACCGGCGCTTCCTGCACCAGGCGGTGTGCGGTGGGGCCGATAGAGTGGACGCCGCCTGCGCTGCGGTCGGCGAACGCGCCGATCACCAGCAGGCTGCGCGCATTCTCGCGCAGATAGTTGAGCACCACTTCGTCGGGATAGCCCACCAGCGGCGTGATCTCCGGCTTCGGCTCGATGGTGGCGACCAGTTCCACCGTCTGGCGCATGATCTCCTGGGCGCGGGCCGAGCCTTCGCGGCCGGTGGTGGTGACCAGGACATTCATCGACCCGCCCAGCACCCGGTTCAACTCGGCGGCGGCGCTCACGGCCCGTTCCCCGTACACCGAGCCGTCGCTGGCCACCAACACTTTCAACGAGCTAAAGGGACCAAACGCCGACGCCAGGTGGCTGCCGCCGCGCTCAGGAACGTTCTCCTGGGGACGCAGCAGCAGCACCGGCGCAGAGACGCTGCGCAGCACCCGCTCGGCGATGCTGCCCAGCAGCAGCCGGCTCAGCCCGGAGCGGCCATGTGTGGCCATCGCAACCAGGCCGATCTGCTCCTCGCTCACATATTGGATGATGCGCTGCGCCGGCTCGCCGAAGACCACTTCCATCTTTACGGTGTAGCCCATGTGCGTGAGCCGGTCGGCGTCGCCGCGCATCTCGTCGAGCAGTTGCGTGCGCAGCGTCGTCGATTCTTGTTCGGCCAGCGTGTAGGTGCGTTCCATCGCCGCCGTGTAGCTCTCATAGGAAGCGCCGACGGCATAGGCGCCGCCAAACATATCGCGCGCCGAGGGAGCGTCGATGGGGATGCTGGGCGCGGCAGCCACCCGCAGCAGCACAAGCGCAACTTCCCGCGGGTCGAAAAACTCCTGCACCACGCGCACGATCTGACGGCTGAATTCGGAACCATCCAGGGGGATCAGCACTTTCCGCTTTGCCATTGCCCGCCTCCTTCGTTCGTGTTGCGGATTGCGTGCTGCGTGTTACGTGTTACGTATTGCGTCATTACGCAGCACGTAACACGCAACACGCAACACGTAACACGCAGCACGCCCCACGCTTAGCGCATCAACACGCCGGTCGGATCATATTTCCAGGACTTGAGAACCTTCATGTAATTGGCGCGTTCGAAGGCGGCCGGCTCGGCCACGTTGCGCTGGCTCATGCTGCCCTGCGCCTGGCTGATGGAGACGTATTCATGTTCCTCCAGCCACCGTTCCACCTCATGCACGACCAGGTTGATGCGCTGGACGCCGTTGCGCAGCAGCTCCGACGCCATCATCGTTACGCTGGCGCCGGCCATGATGCCCTTGAGCACATCCTCGTAGGTGTGCACGCCGCTGGTGATGGCGAAATCCACCGGCACGCGGCCGTAGAGGATCGACACCCAACGCAGCGGCAGGCGCATCTCCCAGGCGCTGCTCAGCGCCAGGTTGGGGGCAACTTCGAGCTGCTCCAGGTCGAAATCGGGCTGGTAGAAGCGGTTGAAGACGACCAGCCCGCCGGCGCCCGCCTTGGCCAGTTTCATCGCCATGTTGGCAAAGGAACTGAAGTGCGGGCCGACTTTGACCGCCAGCGGGATGCGCAGGTTGCCGCGCACGTCGTGCACCACGTCCAGGTACATCTGCTCCACATCGGCGCCGGTCATCGCCGGGTCGGTGGCCACGTAGTAGATGTTGAGTTCCAGCGCGTCGGCGCCCGCCTCCTCCATCATGCGCGCATATTCCACCCAGCCGCCGGTGGAGACGCCGTTGAGGCTGGCGATGATCGGGATGTCCGTCGCTTCTTTGGCGCGGCGGATCAGGTCAAGATAGCCGCCGGGGCCGACATTGTAGCTGTCCATCTCCGGGAAGTAGTCCAGCGCCTCGGCGAAGCTCTCTGCGCCGTAAGAAAGATAGTGGTCGAGCAGGTGGCTTTCGCCGACGATCTGCTCCTCGAAGAGCGAGTAGAGCACGATGGCGGATGCACCGGCGTCTTCCAGGCGGCGAATGCGGTCAAGGCCATCCGAGAGCGGCGAGGCGGACGGCACGACAGGATGTTTCAGCTTCAGACCCAGGTAGTTGGTGGATAGGTCGACCATGGTTGTGATTCCTCCTCAGATTGCGGAATGCGGAATGCAGAATGCGAAATGCAGATTGCGGAATGTGGAATGCGGCAGGTTCAATCCGCATTCCATATTCCGCGTTCCGCATTCCTGCTACGCCGGCTCAGCGGCGAGATATTCCAAGTCTTTCCACTTGGCGTTGATCCAATCCTGCGCCATGTGCATGAGCATCTCGGAGGCTTCCTCGTCGGTCTGCGCCAACATGCGGTAGCGCGTCTCGTTCATGGCATAGTCGCGGAAGTGGATCTTCGGCGCCTTGGAGTCGAGTTGGAAGGGGTTCTTGCCCTCGGCGCGCAGCCGCGGGTCGAAGCGGTAGAGCGGCCAGTAACCGCTTTCCACCGCCAGCTTCTGCTGCTCCATGCCCTTGGCCATGTTGATGCCGTGGGCGATGCAGTGGCTGTAGGCGATGATCAGCGACGGCCCGTCGTAGGATTCGGCCTCGGAAATCGCACGCAGGGTCTGCGCATCGTTCGCGCCCATCGCCACCCGCGCCACGTAGACGGAACCGTAGTCGATGGCCATCTTGCCCAGGTCCTTCTTGAAGGTGCGCTTGCCGCCTGCGGCGAACTTGGCCACCGCGCCCAGCGGCGTCGACTTGGACGCCTGGCCGCCGGTGTTGGAGTAGACCTCGGTGTCGAGCACGATCACGTTGACGTTGCGCCCGCTGGCCAGCACATGGTCGAGGCCGCCG
>JAPKMV010000600.1 GCA_026645635.1 Caldilineaceae bacterium | reverse complement strand
CGCAGCGACGGGATGAAGCCCAGGATCGCGGCGATCACCGCGCTGAGCACCTGGGCGTTGAACATGATCACCAGGATGGCGCCGAGGATGATCATGGGGCCGCCGATGGTGAAAACCGTGGGCGCCTGCGTGGGATCCCAGGTGAAGCGCCCCGGCAGCCACTGCGGCGCCAGGGTGTACCAGGGCGGAATCCAGATGAGCAACAGCCCCACGCCGAGCAGTGTGTAGACGATGCGGTAACCCGTCTCGTTGCGCAGCGGGGTCAGTTCTAAGATGCGCCCGACCAGCACCGCCAGCCCGTAGAGCGTCACGGTGGCGCCGATCATCAGCAGGCTGAGCGAGTTGGCCGTGAGCGCCTGCCAGAGCAGATAGCCGCCGCCGCCGAGCACCAGCAGCGGCCAGAGCCAGCTCAGCAAGCTGGCGAACCACGAACGCCGCCGCGCCTCCGCCTCGTCGGGCAGGTCGCGGATCGCAGTGGCGATGTTCATGCGCGTCACCCGCCACGACGTAAAGGTCATCGCCGCCCAGGTGATCAGCACACCCAGGCAGTAGGCGATGATGATCGATTCCCACGACATGGCAAAGCTCACCGTGAAGATGCCCGCGGCCTGGCTGCTGATCGTGCCGCTGATGTCGTTGAAGAGCCGGCCGATGAAACTGGTCATGGCAAAGGTGATGCCGATGCCCAACACTACGCCCAATGCCGCCGCAGCCAGGTTGTAGACCATGCCCTCGGCCATGAACATCTGCACGATGTGGCGGCGCTGCACCCCGATGGCGCGCGACACGCCGATCTCCACGCGGCGCTCCGCAGCCAGCATGACGAAGATCAGCACGATCAGCAGCAGCGCAGCCAGGATCGAGAAGACGCCGAAGATTGAGAAGATCGACGAGAAGATGCCGCCGCCGATGTTGGCCGCCGCCACGATCGTGCTCTTGTTGAGCGGCTCGATCTGCTCGAACTGGTTGAGGTTGGCGACGGCGGTGGCAAAATCGCCGGCCACGTCCGCGGGCAGATCCAGGGTCAGCAGCCATTCGCGCACCGCCGGCTGCGCCAGCGACTCGCGCACAGCGCCGGTGTTGTTGCCATCGACGGCCGCCAGCAGATCCACCGCCTGCTGACGTGACATCTGCTCCACATTGAACTGGGCGATGATGCCTTCGATGAAACTGGCCAGCACCGGTGGCACATCCTCGTCCTCGATGGTGACCTGTGCGCTCTCCGGCAGTTCGGCAATGAGCGGGTCGAGGCGTGCGCGCACGGCTGGCTGTGTCAGGATGCCAGAGATGGTGGCGACCGCACCGTTGTCCAGCGCCAGCACGCGCAGCCGCCGGCTCACGGCGTCGGTCTGCGCCATGCCGGTCATCTCGTCGCCTACGTTGGAAACGAGCACCGAGTTCACCTTGCCTTGCATGAAGAGCAACTGCTGCGCCTCATCCATGCGCAGCATCACCACCGGCGTCAGCGCGCTGAGTGGGCCGGCCTGGTCCACCACCGCGGCCACGCGGAAGCGCACCGGCAGCGGGCCGATGTAGATCTCCAGCAGGTCGCCGCTGTGGGCGCCGAGGCGGTCCGCGCCCAGGCGGTTGAGGTAGATTTCGCCCTGGCGCAGTTGCAAGCCAAACTGCGCCAGCGTCGCGTCCAGTTGATAGCCCAGCGTGTTCAAGTTGATCGCCTGGAGCAGATCGCCGGTCAGGTCGCCGGCCAGGCTGGTCAGCGCGTTGAGGTCGCCGCCGGCGAGCTGGCTGGGATCGACCTGGAGCGCCGCGCCAGCGTCTCCTGCGGCTGTGCCGGTGACGATGCCGGTGAGCGGGATCGCGATGGCGCCGGTGACGCCTGTCGTCGCGCTGATCGCGTCGGTGGCAGGCAGCGCCTGCAAGAGCGTCGCCACTTCCTGCAAGGTCAGGCTATCCCGGCCCAGGTTGCGCAGCGGTCGCGTGTTCACGCCCAACTGATCCAGCGTGTCCAGGCTGATCTCCAGCGCGGGCAGGCTGGCCGGATCGACGCCGGTGAGCAGCGCGCCCAGCCCCGCCAGCGCCTGCAGCACGCCGACGCTGTCCACGGTGATGCCGTTCTCGCCGCCGAACTGGGTCTGCACCGCGCTGAACTGCTCGGTCAGCGCCGGCACGACCGCCAGCAGGCTGCTTGCCTGGGCGAAGATGTTGCCCACGCCCGGCTCCAGGTTCTCCATTGTCAGCGGCCGGCCATCGACTGCGGTCAGGCCGAAGTTCTGCGGATAGTCGTTGTCCACGGCAAAGATGAAGCCCAGCGGCTCGCTCTGCCCGCTGTTGACGTTGCGGATGATCGTCGGGAAGACGATGGCGCCGGCCACGCCGTCGATCAGCGGCTCGTTGGCCGCATCCGCGCGTAACTGTTCCAGCCGCGCCGTGTCGATTGAGGGCAAGCCGCCCTGCGCCAGCGCCAGCACACTGTCGATGCCGCCGCTGAGCAGCCCGTCGGCGGCCTCCTGCACCGCCTCCGCCTCGGCAGGATCCACGTTGGGGTTGGCCAGGCTCGCCATCATCGACAGCAGCGGCGGCGCGATGATCTCGTCGACGCGACCGTAGGCGGAGACGGCCTGGCGCTGCACCGAGTAGCGCAGCGTGTCGCCGACGCCCAGCGCGCTGATGACGATCACTGTGCTCAGCGTCAGCCCGATGACGATCAGGACGCTCTGTGCGCGGCGCCGCGCCAGATTGCGCAGCCCCAGCTTCATCAGCACCGGGTTGCGCAGCCAGAGCCAGAGCAGGTAGAGCAGGATCGCAGTGACCCCGCCGATGAGCAATGCGATGGTGGTGGTCGAGACTTGACCGAGCATCAGCCGCGCTCCTTTGCCTGGCTCCCGTCCACTTCGCCGCCCTCGTCTCCGCCGGAGACAATCTCGCCGTCGAGCATGCGGATGCGGCGATGGCAGAGCGCGGCGATGTCCTGGTCATGCGTGACGATGACAAAGGTCTGCTGATATTCCTGGTTGAGATGCAGCATCAGGCGCAGCACCTCGTCGGCGGATTTGCTGTCCAGCGCACCGGTGGGTTCGTCGGCCCAGACGATGGCCGGTTCGTTGACGAGCGCGCGAGCGACGGTGACGCGCTGGCGCTGTCCGCCGGAGAGTTCCGCCGGTCGATGGTCGGCGCGGTCGGCCAGACTCACTTGTTCCAGTGCGGTCATGGCGCGGCGCCGCGCCGTGCGCGGATTGACGCCGCTCACCAGCAGCGGCAGTTCCACATTCTCCACCGCCGAAATCACCGGCAACAGGTTGTAGGTCTGGAAGATGAAGCCCATGCGC
>JAPKMV010000005.1 GCA_026645635.1 Caldilineaceae bacterium | reverse complement strand
AGCAGGCGCGCTGGCTACCGCGCATCGCCCGCGGCGAACTGCAGATGGCGGTGGCCGTCTCTGAGCCGGACTCCGGTTCGGACCTCACGCAGATGCAGACGGTGGCGCGGCGCACACCCGGCGGCTGGCTGCTCAGCGGGCGCAAGATGTGGTGCACCCTGGCGGGCCGCGCCGATATGGTCATGGTGCTGGCCTGCACCGATCCTACGGCGGCAGACCCGCGACGCAGGCTGTCGCTCTTCATGGTGGAGAAGCCGGCCACCCATGGCCGCACCTTCGAGCACTTCCAGGAGCAAGGGTCTTTTGCCGGTCAGGCCGTGGCGACGCTGGGCTATCGCGGGCTGCACACCTTTCAACTCAGCTTCGACAACTTCTTCGTGCCTGCGGATAACCTGATTGGCGGCGCGGCGGGCGAGGGCATGGGCTACTTCTGGCAGATCAACAGCTTCGCGGGCGGTCGCGTGCAGACCGCTGCCCGCGGCCTGGGTGTGATGGCAGCCGCGTTCGAGGCGGCGCTGGGCTACGCGCCGCGGCGGGTTGCCTTTGGCCACCCTCTGGCCGACTATCCGCTGACGCAGCGGAAATTGGTGCGCATGGCGATGCTGATCCAGGCGGGGCGGCGGCTCACCTACGCCGCCGCGCAGGAGCGCGACGGGGTGCAGGCGCTGATCGCAGGCGCGATGGCCAAGCTCTTCACGGCGCGCGCCGCGGAGTGGATCACCCGCGAGGCGCAGCAGATCCACGGCGGTGTGGGCTACGCCGAGGAAACGCCGGTGGCGCGGCACTTTGTCGATGCGCGGCTGCTGGGCATCTTCGAAGGCGCGGACGAGGTCGTGGCGGTGCTGGTCATCGCCTGGCTGCTGTTGAGCAGGGAGATCGGCGCGTATGGACGATAGACAAGGCGACCCCGAGGCGCGGCAGTGGCAGCTCAAATGGTCGATCGGCCTCTACACCGGCCCCAGCCCGCTGGCTCTGGCGCCGCGCACGACGCCGGACCGGCCCGTGCTCACCGCCGAAGATGTCACCGACTTGGACGCGTTCGGCGTGGCCGATCCCTTTTTCCTCCAGGCGGACGGCCTCTATTATCTCTTTTTCGAGGTGCTGAATCGCACGACCGACCGCGGGGAAATCGCCTACGCCACCAGCCGCGACGGCCTGGCCTGGCAGTATGGCGCGGTGGTGCTGCGCGAGCCGTTCCACCTCTCCTATCCTTTTGTCTTTACCCACGGCGACGCCTGCTTCATGATCCCTGAGACGCGCCAGGTGGAGCGTGTGCGGCTCTACCGCGCTGCGCGCTTTCCCCATGACTGGCGCTGCGTGGGCGAACTGCTGACCGGCCCCTTCGCCGACAGCACGCTGCTCTGGCACGACGAACGCTGGTGGCTCTTTGCCGAACGGGGGCTGGACGAGCTGCGCCTCTTCCACAGCCGCGCCGTGACCGGCCCGTGGGTGGAGCACCCGGCCAGCCCGCTCTGGCCGGGCAACCGCCGCTACAGCCGACCCGGCGGGCGCATCCTGCGGGCGGAGGGGCGGCTGCTGCGCTTCGCCCAGGATGGCTGGCCGACCTACGGCAGCCGCCTCCACGCGTTTGCCATCGAGGAATTGACGCCCACGCGCTACGCAGAGCAGCTTTGCCCGGAAAGCCCCATCCTGGCGGCGACCGGAGCAGGCTGGAACGCGCTTGCCATGCACCATCTCGATGCCATCCAGATCGCGCCGGCGCAGTGGCTGGCCGCAGTGGATGGCGCCAGCATCGGACTCGTTTGATGGCCGCGCACGCGCAGACGATCTGCCTCTCCACCTCGTCTTACCCGCCGGAAGTGGGCGGCGTGGGCGTGGCCTCCCAACGGCTGGCCAACCTGCTGGCGGCCGCCGGCTATCAAGTGCATGTCGTCACGCCGGTGGAAATTCCCGACGCGACCGGCGCCGTCCAGACCACCCAGGAGGGCGATGTAACGGTGCATCGCATCTTCTGCGATTGGCGCAACCCGGCGACTTCCTTCTGGCAGCGCCAGCTTGTGCGCCAGTTGGACGAGGCGCACGACTTCGATCTCTTTCACGGCTTCTTCCTGTCGGCGCTCTACCCGTGCATCACCGCGGCCAGCCGGGGCGGGCGCCAGCGGCCTGTCATTGCCAGCATCCGTGGCAGCGACGTGACGAACCTGCTGGACGCGCCCTTCATGCGCAGCACGATCCTGGCGGGGCTGCGCAAGGCCACCTGGATCACCTCGGTGAATCAACGCTATCTGGAGCGGGTGGCGCAAGATGTGCCCATCGCCGGGCGCGCCTCGGTGATCCGCAACGGCATCGCCCTGCCCAGCGGAGAGGCGCCGTGGCAGTTGACGTCCGCCAATCGCGGCGTGGTGGGGACCGTAGGACAATTTCGCAAGGTCAAGGACATCCCGCTGCTGGTGCGCGGCTATGCGTGCGTGGCGCCCGACCTGCGGCGACGGCTGCTGCTGGCCGGCTACTTCGCCGCGGCGGACGCCAGCGAGGAGCAGTGGTCGCGACGGCTGATCGACGAGTTTGGGCTGAGCGACCAGGTCACGGTAACGGGACGGTTCGAACACGCTGCGGTCTACGCGCATCTGCGCACGCTGCACGTCTATGTGCAGGCGTCGGCCTTCGAGGGGCTGCCGAATGCAGTGCTCGAAGCGGCCAGCCTGGGGGTGCCGCTGGTGACGACCGCAGTGGGCGGGCTGGTGGAGATCCTGGAAGATGGCGTGAGCGCGCTGCTGGTTCCTCACGGCGACCCCGCGCAACTGGGCGCGGCGATTGCGCGCATCCTGGCCGACGATGGCCTTGCGCAGCGGCTGTCGGTGGGCGCACGGGCGGTGGCCGCCCAATTGAGCCTGGAAACCGAGCGCGCCGAGTGGCTGGCGCTCTATGCGAGACTGCTGAACCGGCAGACAGAAATGGAACGCGGATGACGCGGATTGGGCGGCTGTTCGCGGATGAAAGGCGGAGCACCTTGAGACGCAGCGTCTTTGCAGCGAGTTCAACCCATCCGCAGATTGACGCAGATAAACGGTCTGCATCTGCGAAAATCTGCGTAATCTGCGGATAAGTGTCCAAGGCTTTGCGGTGATGGATTTTGGGGAAAGCGTAACGAGTTGAGAGGTCGCAGACGCCGTGACACAGATCTTGATGATAGCCGATAGCCTGTCCGGTACGGGGCACCAACGCCGGGCGGAGCTGCTTTGCCAGGCATTGCTCGATCACGGCTATGGCGTCACCTACCTTTCCCACGCGCTCTATGAGCAGGCATTAGCCCAGGCGCCGCATTTTCGCTATGTGGAACTGCCCACCTACGCCGGTGCGCTGGACGACCCCGCCGCGCTGCTGGCGGTGAAGATGGAACGGGTGCGGCGCATTGCACGGCTGCGCGGCGCCGGGGTCGGCCCCTTTGCTGCGCTGATCTGCGAGCACTACCCCATCGGCAAGTTCTACCTGGACGAGGAGATGGGACTGCTGCGCAAGCTCTTCAAGACGCCGGCGACGCGGCAGATCTGCGTCTACCGCGACATCATCGACGACGGCGACCTGGCGCACGCTGACGCCGCCCTGGCGCGGCTCAACCGCGACTTCGACGCGCTGCTGGTGCTGGCTGACCTGAAGCTGTTGGCGCTGCCGCCCGCCTTTGCCGCGCAGGTGCAGATTCCCATTACCTATCTCGGCTACCTCGACCCGCGCACGCGGCGCAAATTGCTCGTCTTTGGCGGCGGCGGCAAGCTCAACGACGCATTCTACCAGCGCACCCTGGCGGTGCTGCGGGCATTGACGCCCGGCTTGCCCTTCGACAGTGTGTTTTACACCGGCGGGTTGATGGCCGAAGATGCCTTTGCCGCGCTGGCGGCGCAGGCCGGCGCGACGGCTCAGGTGCGCCGTTCCACGCCTGACCTCTATGCCGAACTGGCGCAGGCGGCGATCACGATCTCCACTCTGGGCTACAACACCTTTGTCGACCTGCTCCACTTCAACAACGCCAATATTCTCGTGCCGCTGGCGCACAACAACGAGCAGCGCACCCGCGCCGATCTGCTGGCGGCGATCAAGGCCAACGTGCACGTCATCGAACTGGACGACGGCTACGAGGCGGGGTTGACCGCCGCGCTGACCGGGCTGCTGGCCGGCGCGCCTGACATGGAGGGTGCGCGCAATTTCGTGCGCGCCGTGGAGGAAATCGCATGTTTGTAACGCTGATGTACCACCTGGTGGACGATGCCATCGACGACTCGATCGCGGTGTCGCGCCAGGCGTTTGCCGCGCAGATGCAGTGGCTGCAGGACGCGGGCTATCATGCGCTGACCATCGCCGAGGCGGCGGCCATTGCCCAGGGCGCCGCGCCGCCGTCGCCCCGCGGCGTGCTGATCACCTTCGACGACGGCTATGTCGACAACGTGACCCACGCGCTGCCGGTCTTGGTGCAGCATGGCCTGCGCGCCACGCTCTTTGTGATCTCGGCGTACATCGGCCAGCGCAACCGCTGGAACCCGAAGGCGTGCTACGACGCATGGCATCTGGATTGGGCGGGGCTGCGCACCTGGCTGGCGGCCGGCGGCGACATCGGCGGCCATTCCCACGAACACCTGTGCATGACGCGGCTGGACGAAGCCGAACTCCGCGCGGCGGTGGCAGTGAACAAGGCCCTGTTGGAAGAGGGCCTGGGGCGTGAACTGGTTGGCTTCAGCTATCCTTACGGCGTCTACAACGCTGCAGTGAAGCGCGCCGTGCAGGAGCACTACCTGCTGGCCTTCACCGACACCGCCGGCGGCTGGTCGCCCAGCGCGCACCGCTACGCCATCAATCGCATCGGGGTGCGACCGGAGTGGACGATTGAGGAGTTCGGCAAGCGGGTGGAGGTGATGGGGAAATTGGCGGCAAGAGGAGAGTAGTGGGATATTCGTGATATCAGAAGTATTCGTGATGGAGGTTCAAAATGGCTCAAGCAATTGGCAGCCCCGAAGACTTGGAGAAGTTCGCCCACGATTTGAAGCAGTTCAACGGTCAGTTGGCCGAGAGCATGAAGCGGCTGCAAGGCCAGTTTGCCCGCGTCGGCGACACCTGGCGCGACCAGGAGCATCAGCGCTACGCCCAGGAGTTCGAGCAGACCATGCGCATCTTGCAGCAGTTCTCGCGCTCGTCGGAGCAGCAGATTCCGTTCTTGCTCAAGAAGGCGCAGCGGCTGCGCGAATATCTGAACCAGCGGTAGCGCGGCCATGACGACCGTCAACGTCCGTTCTATCGACGCACTGGAGGAACTGCAGACCGGCTTGATCCGCTACGCCGACCAGGCGCAGGTGACGCTGGACGCCGTGCAGCGCGAGGTGCAGCGCACGCTGGATTGGCTGGACGAGCGGGTGCGCCACTGGCAGAACGAGGTGCGCCGCAGCCAGGAGGAGATGCAGCGCGCCCGCGCCGCCTACGAACGCTGCATGGCGTCGGGAGATCGCGAGCATCCGCCCTCTTGCGGTCATTTTGAAGCCGCAGTGTACGAAGCGCGACGGCGTCTGGCGCAAGCGGAAGCTGACCTGCGCATGGCCGCCGAGGCGCGTAAAGCGGTGCTGGCCGAGGTAGACGTCTACCAGCGGGAGGCAAGCCGGCTGCGCGCCTTGGTGCAGAACGACACACCCAAAGCTGTGGAGACCCTGCGCTACAAGGTGACGGTGCTGCGCAGCTACACGGGCGGTATCAGCGCGGGAGGTGTGGTTGCTGGCGCAGTTGCCTTTGGCGCCGGGCTGGCGGCTGGGACGGCTGTTGGTGTGCTACATGAAACCGACAATATGTCTGTAGACTCGCTGCAATCATCGGCATCTGTGGGTGATGATGCCGATAGCATGTTGCAACCGGGGCCGTATGCCAAAGAGTTCATACCTGCAACTGACTCTGGAAAGCAGTTTAGCGAAATTGTGCGCGAGCAGATCGACAAGATTGGTTACACGCACGGTTGCCACAGTTGTGGCTCAACGGATCCGGGGACAAAAAGCCGTCACTTTATCCCTGATCATCAACCCCCAAGCGCATTGAGAAAGCCAGGTCAACTGCAAAAACTCTATCCTCACTGTCTTGCCTGTAGCCGCTCACAAGGCGGACAAGTACGTCACGCTCATTAACGTAATCCAGAATTTTTCTTAGGTGCGAGGCGATACCGATGAAAGAGTCTTTCACAATTACAGTGCGAATTGAGGGCATAAACCCAAATGTCGGTGATGCGGTGGCGAGAGATATCCGATTGGAATTGGAGTCAAGACCCTATCTACGCAATTCTGCGGTGCACTGGGATTCAGAGTACAGTAGAGTCGTAGTGACAGTTGATGACGTTGCTGAATCTGCTGAGCAAGCAAGATCACAAGTGGAGGATGAATTAATGGACATTGGATATGCTGTGCTTGATGAAATCGAGAATGTGCGCATCAACATTATCAGCGTGGTGACAAGCCCGGGAATATGAACTGATGGCCAGCCTGACTCAGCAATTCGTCGAACTGGACGCCGCCTGGCAACTGCTTCAGCAGCGCTGGGAAGTCACCGGCGAAGTGTGGAACGACCGTGTGTACGAGGAATTTGCGGCGCAGCACATGGCGCCGCTGGCGCAGCAGACGCAGGCCGTCGCCGCCAGCCTGGAGCGGCTGGCGCAGGTGGTGAGCAAGGCGCAACGGGCGGTGAAATAGGCAAACAGGGATATCCGCATATGGCCGCGGGCGGTTCTGCTGGCGTTCCGCAGCGTACTGCGGCCAAATGTTGGTGTGCGGCTGTTCGACATGGTGCGGATGCTGAGCGAATTGACGCCCGAACGGAGTGCGTTACAATACATCGAGACCCTGCTGCGCTACCTGGTGGCAGCGCCCAGCGATTTGACGGTCGAGCAAATACGCACCGTTTTGGAGACCGTAGGAAAGGAGAAACAGACCATGTTGATTTCACCTGCTGCGCAACAATGGCTGGAAGAAGGTCGGGAAGAAGGCCGGCAAGTGGGCCGGGAAGAAGGCCGGGCGCAGGGCAAGCGCCAGATGTTGGTCGAACTGATCACCTATCGCTTTGGCGCACCCGACGCGGCGCTACTGGCGGCGTTGGATGCGTGCAGCCTGGAGCAGCTTTCGGCGGCCAGCCGCATCGTGCTGGATGCCACCAGCGCGACCGAGGTGCTGCACAGGGTCAAACAAGTGCAGGACGCTATCTGAGCGTGTTTTTCGTGTACAAGCGAACGCAAGAAGCGCTGGTGGTCAGCGCACGGGATATGGACAAGAGCGTGAGACGCGGCTATGAGCACCGATAAACCTGTGCAGGAAGCCTCGATTTCTGAAATTGATGAAACCATCGCGCTTGGCGATTTCTGGGATACACACAGCCTGGCTGACTATTGGGATGAAACGGAGCCGGCGGACCTGGAATTTGCCCCCACGCTTGGAAGGCGCATGTTGGTGCCAGTAGATCCAGATCTGCTATTGCGCGTCCAGCACACCGCACAGAGCAGGGGATTGAGCACTGAAAGCCTGGTCAATCTGCTGCTGGAACAGCGCATCCAGCAGTTGACGGTCACCACTTCAAGTGCTGCGTAAGCATTACGGAGGATTCACCGTGCAAACTACCCTTATGGTCGACCTGATTGCCACTGATCCGGCCATTCGCAACGGTCAGCCGTGCATCGCCGGCACTGGCCTGCGTGTGACCGATCTGGTCATTGCGCATATCTTCCATCGCCGGACGCCAGACGAACTTGCCGCCGATTATGAATTGTCACTGGCGCAGGTCTATGCAGCGTTAGCGTTTTACTACGCCAACAAGTACGACCTTGACTTGGTGATTCGCACCCAGATGGATAAAGCACGCGTCTTGAAGGAGCAGGCGGGTGACCGATCAACTGCGCTTCTACCTCGATGAGAATCTCCCGGTGGAAGTAGCGCGGCAACTGCGGCTGCGCGGTGTAGAGGTCGTAACTGCGCGCGACCTGGGTTTGCTGGGCGCAAGCGATACGCAGCATCTTGCCCGCGCAGTTGCGATGCGCTGCGTCTTTTGCACCAATGACACCGACTTCTTGAACCTTGCGACTGAGGGCGCCGAGCATTACGGTATTGTCTTTGGCCAGCAGGATATTCACTACATCGGCGACTGGGTCAACTGGTTGGCGTTGATGCACGCCGTATATACTGCCGATGAGTTGCGAAATCGGATCGCGTTTCTCTGATCGAGTCGCCAGCCAATCGAGTTTATCAACGGGACGAAGCCCAATGACCACCCCATCACCACTCACCCAACAGCGCCAGTTTCTGCGTGACTTCGTGACTGCGAACAAGCAGCGCGGTGATCGCGAACGCGCCGCCCAGCAACAGTATGCTACGGTGGAAAAGGCCGTCAATGAGCAACATGGCAGCGATGTCAGGCAGTACGATGCTGACAGAATACGCCAGCAAGCACAATTGGAGCGATCTATTGTTTCTATCGATGATAATTTGAGCAAAGCTAGTGCTATTCTTGGTACGTTAGGCTTAGGTGCTGCAGATACGCCACCCAGGCTGGGAGACGCACACCCACAATTGCAAACTAATAACGCAGATGGACATCCACTACAACAGCTCATATCCTCAGCCGAACAAATCGGCCGGTTACGTCAGCAAGCCGAACAGATAGTGGCCAAGCAAGGCCAACAGCGGTTGCAGCGACGCAATGCGCTTGAGTGGGGCAGAAGCATTGCCCGGCGAATATTGGATGGATTTTCGCTGGAGGACGCGAGTGCAGATTCGCGCCTAGATTCGCAAGAACTCACAATACATCAGCAAGCCCAAAACCTCTCTCACCAACTGCACTCTGTTCTTGCAGAAGCGAAATATTGGCAGCAGCAGGCCGAGCAGCGCATCCCCGAAGACTATCGCCGCGCCCGGGAAGCAGCCACAATGAAACGGCAAACTGCACTGGATGAGGCGATGCTTCAGTGCGAGGCTGTGCTTACCAATGCTCATTACGAGTATCAGATTGTCCTTGACCGTCTTGCCTTGCGCGGTGACCAGGAAGTCGCCGCTGCGCTGATTGACCACCGCATAGTGAGCGATCCACTATCGTCTCAGAACAATACGCTCTCACTGGGGCTGGGATATGGTTTGCGTCTATGGGAAGACAAGTCAGGATGGGGTGCATGGCAACCCAGCGCGCCGCTTCATGTCCCCGCCGCACTGCGCACTGGCCAGTTTACCATCTCTGGGCAGTGGCACACGCTTAAGCTCGCGGCGCTGCACCCCATCATCGGCAGCCAGGGCGCGCTGATCTTCCAGGCCGCGGACAAGGCGAAGCCGGCCGCGGCGCAGGCCATGCAGTCACTGGCTGCGCGCCTGTTGGCCACGCTGCCCCCCGGCAAGGTGCGTTTCACCTTCGTCGATCCCGTCGGCCTGGGCCAGAATGTCGCCGCCTTCATGAAGCTGGCCGACTACGACGAGAATCTGGTCACCGGCAAGGCATGGAGCGAGCCACACCAGATCGAGCAGCAACTCGCCGCGCTCAGCGAGCACATGGAAAACGTCATCCAGAAATACCTGCGCGCCCAGTACAAGACCATCGAGGAATACAACGCCCAGGCCGGCGAAGTGGCCGAACCCTACCGCGTACTCATGGCCTTCGACTTTCCGGCCAACTTCACCGAGGCGTCGGCGCGGCGGCTGGTGAGCATCGCCCAGAACGGCCCGCGCTGCGGCGTCTACACCATCGTACTGGTGGACACGAGCAAGCCGCTCCCCTACGGCTTCACCCTGGCCGACCTGGAGCAGGGCGCCACGGTCATCGCCTGGGACGGCCAGGCGTGGCGCTGGCGCGACGAGGATTTCAAAGACCATCCGCTCACATTGGACGCACCGCCGCCGCTCGAACTGATGGACCGCATCGTCGAGACGGTGGGCAAGCGGGCGCGCAAGTCGAGTGAGGTCAAGGTGCCCTTCACGCGTATCGCGCCCCCACGCGCCGAGTGGTGGCACGGCTACCGGCTCGACGGTGGGTTTGTCGACACCGCCGAAAGCCTGCGCGTCAAGCTGGGACCTGCGGGCGCCAGCAAAGTGCAGGAACTGGCGCTGGGCGGCAAGGGCACCTCGCAGCACGCGCTCCTCGTCGGACGCACGGGGTCGGGCAAATCGACGCTGCTACACACGCTGATCACCAACCTGGCGCTCACCTACCGCCCGGACGAGGTGCAGCTTTACCTGATCGACTTCAAGAAAGGCGTCGAGTTCCAGAGCTACGCCCGCGCCCGGCTGCCCCATGCCCGCGTTGTCGCCATCGAAAGCGAGCGCGAGTTCGGCCTGAGCGTGTTGCAAGGCTTGAAAAAGGAGACCGACGACCGCGGCGCGCTCTTCACGGCGCGCGGCGTTGCCAACATTGCCGAATATCGCAGCCGCACGGGCAAGCCGCTGCCGCGCCTGCTGCTGCTCGTGGACGAATTCCAGATCTTCTTTGCCGAGGACGACACGCTGGCTTCCCAGGCCGCGCAGATCATCGATCACCTGGTGCGCCAGGGCCGCGCCTTTGGCGTACACGTCATTCTCGCCTCGCAGACGCTGGCCGGCTCGTACGCGCTGCCGCGCACTACAGTGGATCAGATGGGCGTGCGCATTGCCCTGCAATGCTCCGACGCCGACTCGCGGCTGATCCTGGCCGACGACAACCCGGCGGCGCGCCAGTTGGAGCGGCCCGGCCAGGCGATCTACAACACGGCCAACGGCCGCGCCGAAGGCAACAACTTCTTCCAGGTCGCCTATCTCGACCAGGAGACCGACGAACTGGAGCAGATCCTGACTGACCTGCGCGCCTTTGCCGACGCCCACGCTGCGGACTACACGCCCTTCGCGCAGATCATCTTCGAGGGCAACGTCCCCGGCAAGATCGAGCAGAATCAGGCGCTGGCCAACCTGCTAGCGGGGCGGCCATTGGCTACGAAGTCGCCCGTCGTCTGGCTGGGTGACCCAGTCGCGATCCGCGACGCGGTGGCGGTCAATTTCCGCAAACAGAGCGGCGCCAACCTGCTGGTCATCGGCCAGAACGAGGAGGCGGCCACGGGGCTGTTCAGCGCGGCGCTGCTGGCGTTGGCCGCGCAACTGCGCACCGGCGCCGCGCCTGCCCTCCATCTGCTTGACTTCAGCCAGGGTGATGAGGCCGACGCCGATTTCTACCCGCGGCTGGCGGAATATCTGCCGCAGCCCGTCACCATCGGCAAACGCCGGCAACTGCCCGACATCCTGAACCGGCTGGCGGGCGAGGTGCAGCGCCGCCTGGACAGCGAAGGTAGTCCCCAACCGCCGCTCTTCCTGTTAGTGCACGGCCTGCAGCGCGCCCGCGACCTGCGCCAGGAAGATTCGTTCAGCAGCTACTCATCTTTCAGCGACGACCCGGCGCCGGCCGCCAACCCGGCGCAGCAGTTCGCCGCAATCCTGCGCGATGGCCCCGAAGTCGGCGTGCACACCCTCGTCTGGTGCGACACCGTGACGAACCTCAACCGCACGTTGGAGCGCCGCTTGCTGCGCGAGTTTGCGCTGCGCGTCGCCTTCCAGATGAGTGCCGAGGATTCGTCCGCGCTGCTCGATTCGCCAGCCGCCAGCAAGGTGGGGCCGAACCGGGCCTATCTTTACAGCGAAGATGAGGGGCGGCTGGAGAAGTTCCGCCCTTATGGGCTGCCGCCGGCGGATTGGCTGGCGGCAAGAGGGTGATGGAGACTGGGAGATTAGGAGATTGGGAGATTGGAGATTGGCTGTCGCCGCTCTCCTAATCTCTAATCTCCAATCTCCAATCTCTGCATTACGTATCCTACGCCAACTGCCGCTTGGCCAACTCGCGGAACAGCCCTTCCTGCGCCATGAGCTCGTCGTAGGTGCCGTCCTGCACCACCGCGCCATCCTCGAGCACGAAGATGTAGTCAGCGTTGACGATGGTGCTCAGCCGGTGGGCGATGACGATGCGCGTCACTTGCAGCGCGTCCAGGTTCTTGCTGACCAGCGCCTGCGTCTCGTTGTCGAGCGCGCTGGTGGCTTCGTCGAAGATGAGGATGCGCGGTTTACCGACCACCGCACGGGCGATCATCAGCCGCTGCAACTGGCCGCCGGAGAAGGTCGTGCCGCCCTCGGCGATGGCCGTCTGCATCCCCATCGGCATCAGCTTGATGTCCTGATCCAGACCGGCCACGCGCGCCGCCTCCCAGGCGTCGGCCTCGGTGAGTAGCGACGCGCCGACGATGTTGTCGAACACGGTGCCGGGCATCACCTTGCCATCTTGCAGCACGACGCCGATCTGCCGCCGCACCGCCTGGACATTGAGACTCTTCAAATCCTGGTTGTCGTAGAAGACGCCGCCCGCACTGGGCGTCTCAAAGCCCAGCAACATGCGGATGATCGTCGACTTCCCCGCGCCTGAGGGGCCGACCAACCCGATCATCTCGCCGGGGCGGGCGTGGAGCGAGATGTCGCGCAGGATCAGCGGGCCATCTTCGCTGTAACGGAACTGCACATGGTTGACATCGACGCGACCGCTGAGCGTGCCGGGATCGACCTTGTCGCGGGTGACTTCCGGCAGCATGTCCAGGATCGGCTTGGCGCGCTCGTAGTAGGGCACGGCCTCCAACACGCTGGTAAAGGCATTCACTTGTTTGATGGCCGCGTTCAGGAATTGGCTGAACGCCACGTTGAAGGCCACAAAGGCGCCGGTTTCAAAGGCGCTGCCGCCGAGCCAGTAGCCAATTGCCGCAAAGAGACAGATCGAACTCAGCAGCGGGATGATCGACTCAAAGGTGCGGAGGGCGTTGTCGATGGTGCCGGCGGCATAGGTGTAGCGCTGCTGCTTGGCGTAGACTTCGGCCCAGATGCCCAGGCCATTGGCTTCCGCGCCGGCCACGCGCAGCTTGGTGACGCCGTTGAGGAGCTGCAGCGCCACGCCCGAAACGATACCCTGCATGTCGCTGACCTTGCGGCGCAGATTCAATTGGAAATAGCTCGTGCTCAATGTCACCACGAGGACAAGCACGGCGATACCGACCGCGACCAGCGCCAACTGGGGGCTGTAATAGAAGAGCAGCGCAAAGTTGACCAGCGAGAAGAGGCCGCTCACCATCGCCGTCACCGTCGCGTCGCTGACCAGTTGGCGAATGCGGCTCACGCCATAGGCGCGATTGGCCAGGTCGCCGGCGGTGTACTGGCGGAAGAAACCGGCGGGCAGCCCCAGCAGGCGATCCCAGGTGGCGGCGGAGAGGGCAGCCGTGCTCTTGGTCTGGAGACGCAGCACGGCAAACTGCTGCGCGATGTTGAAAAGCATACTGGCCACGGCGGCGGCCACCAGGGCAATGCCCAGGGCGACCAGGTCGCTGCGCCGCCCGCTGGGAATCACCGTGTCCACCAGCCAGCCGGTGGCTATCGGCACCAACAGACCGAGCAGCGCCAGCCCCAGGCCAAAGACAAAGATCAGGCTGAGATCCATGCCCAGGCCGCGCAGACTGAAGCGAATCGTATCGCCGATGGTGACCGGCTCATCGTGCAGACGGCGGTAGAAGATGTAGGCTTCGTCCTGGAGCTTTTCGGCGAAGGCGGCATCGACGCGGGTGCGCTGCATGGTGCGCGGGTCAACCGCGTCATAGCTCGAGGTGGAGTGCGGCAGCAGTGCCACGGGCGAGCCGTCGGCAAAGTAGCCCAGCAGCGGGCCGCTGTCCCCGCGCCACCAGTCCGAGGTCAGCCGGACGCGGCGCGAGCGAATGCGCGACGCAAAGGTGATCTGCGCCAACGGGTCGCGGTTGGCCAGCGCGCGCTCGGCTTCTGTCGGCGGGGAGAAGACAATGTCCAGGGTGTCGCCCACCAATTGGCAGGCAGCGAGCAGCACCGTCATCTCATCGGTGGCGCCGGCCGCAGCCGGGGCCAGCCGGACTTCGCTCGCCCGCTGCGACAGACGCATCGACTGGGCCAGTTGATGCGCCGCGGTGGCGGTCTTGACCTGCACCAGCGCCGCCCGCTCCTCGATCTGCGCCTGGGCGTCGGCCAGGATCGCCAGGTGACGGCGGCGGATGCCGCTGACCAGAGTCGGATGCACGGCGGCAATGGCCGCCGTCAAGCCCTGGGTGCGAATCAGATCGAGCGTGCTGCAGATTGTGAGGTTCGTGTCGGTCGTGGCGCGAATCCAAACGTTGCTGGCGCTGCTCACCTGGGCCAGCGGGAACCAGCTATCCCCGGGGAGCGCAGGCTGGGTCTTGTCCCCGCCGAGCAACACGCTGCCCGCGGGCGCGCGCACCCAGACGACCCGCTGGCCTGGGATGGCGTCGGCGCCGCTGTGGAGCGTTGCCGGCTGGCCGGGCAGCAGCGAGATGGCCGTGCTGGGCGGTACATCGTCGATCATGACCCCGGCGAGCGCCGCGATCCACGTATCGATGCTGGCGGACAGCGCAGGCTGCAAATCCGGTTGCTCCAACACCGACGCCAGCCAGGTGCGATCCAGCTTGCTGATCAGGGTGTTGGTGGCGCCGACGGCGAGCACCGCAAAGTGCATCGGTGCGTTGGCATCCACCTGGCTCATCCCCATGAGCAGACCGCCGGTCGCCACCCGACCGATGTACTCGCGCGCGCCGTCAACGGTGTTGCCGTTGACCGGCACCGAAAAGAGATCGACGGCGCCGTCCACGACAACCATGACCTGATTCGGGTCAGTGAGCAAGATGGGGCGATTGCCGCCCATTGCTGCTGGCGGGCTGGCTTGTGCGGCCAGCGTGGCCAGGTCAGCGGCGGTGGATGGTGCACTGCTGGCTGGTGTGCTCATGCGTCACGCCCCCTGCTCTGCTGGTGCAACTGCGGTTTTGTCGGTGGCGCCGGCATCCGCCGGAACAGCCGTTTTTGCGGCGTCGGCGGCTTTTGCTGCGGCTTCCGCTGCTGCGGCTGCGGCCTCTGCCGCAGCGTCAACGTCGCCTGCTGACGCCTCAATAGCGGTCTGCGCCTGAATCAACTGGCGGTACGGACCGGGCACCTTGTACATTTCGTCGTGGGTGCCCCGCTGCACCACCTTGCCATGTTCCAGCACGACGATCTCATCGCAGTCGCGAATCGTGCTGAGGCGGTGGGCGACAATCAGGCAGGTGCAGCCGCGGCGGCGCAGGTTCTTGTCGATCTCGGCCTCGGTCGGCGGGTCGAGGGCGCTGGTGGCCTCATCCAGAATCAGGATCGACGGGTTGAAAACCAATGAGCGGGCGATCTCCAAGCGCTGCGCCTGGCCGCCGCTGAAGTTGGCGCCGCCCTCGGCGACGATGCTCTCATAGGCGCCGGTGCGCGCCGAGATGGTGTCATGGATGCTGGCGTCGCGCGCGGCTTGCAGCACATGCTGTTGCGGCACGGTCGGGTCCCAGAGCGTCAGATTGTCGCGCACCGTTCCCTCGAACAGGAAGATGCTTTGATCGACCTTGGCCAGCGAGTTGGTCATCACCTGGTGGGGCACAGCGCTGCGCGGCGCGCCGTCGAAGAGGATGTCGCCGGACCAGGGCACATACAACCCCACCACCAGGTTGGCGATGGTCGACTTGCCGCTGCCGGTGCCGCCGATCAGCGCAACGCGGCTGCCCGGCTCCAGCGTCAGGTTGAGCTTCTCGATCAGCGGTGCGCCCAGAGGATCGTAGCCGAAGGTGATGTCACGCAGTTCCAGCCGCCCGGTGAGTTTTGGCGCAACGCCGGTGAGGGCGGCGGCGCTGCTTGACGCAGTGGGGAGGAGCGGATCCGCCGGCGTCTTGAGCATATCATCCAAACGGAGGACGGCGCTGGTGGCCTGCTGGTAGGTGCTGCCCAGGTCGAGCAGATCGCCCATGGGCGCCAGGAAGCTGATCGCCAGCGATTGGAAGGCGACGAGCATACCGACGGTGAAGTCGCCGTTCATGATGCGCAGACCGCCCAGCACGAGGATCAGCGCCACGCTGAGCGACGAAAGCAGCGTCGGCACGGCGTTGAGAATCTGAATCGGCACTTGCAGCCCTTGCTGCGCGTTATAAACATTTGCCTGCAAGCCAGTCCAGCGGGCGAAAAAGTCCGACTCGCGCCCGGTGGCCTTGAGCGTCTCGATCGTCTGGATGCCGTTCATGGAGACGCCCTGCAGTTTGCCGCTCTGCTGGAGGAGGCGCTTGTTGGAGTCGGAGATCATGCGGGAGATAAAGCGCAAGATCAGGATGTTCATCAAGCCGAAGGTGAGCACCACCAGCGTCAAGACGATGTCGTAAAAAAGCATGAGCGCCAGGTAGAAGACGGCCATGATGATGCTGATCACAGCCATGGTCAATTCCTGAGAAATGACCGCAGCCACCATGTCGTTCAGGTTGATGCGCGACCCGATCTCACCCCGGTAGCGCTGGGTGAAGAAATCGATGGGCAGCCGCAGCACATGCCAGAAAAACTCAGCGGACATGCGCACAGCCAGCTTGGTCTGCAGCCGCAGCAGATACTGTGTCTGCAGCCAGGTAAGGGCGCCGCGCAGCACCGCAGTGATCGCCATGCCCACCAACAGCAGCAGCAGCATATTGTTGTTGATCTGGCTGCTCAGGAATTGGTCGATGAAGACTTGGGTGAACAGCGGCGTCAACAAGGTCGGCAGGATCAGCCCAATGCTGGCCAACAGCACAAAGGCCAGCGAAACGCGGCTGCCGCGCAGCCGTTCGGTCAATGCGGCCAGGTTGCTGGGCGCTTTGCCCCCCTTCTTGAAATTCGGCCCCGGCGCCAGCGTGATCGCCAGATCATCGAAAGCGCTCTTGAAGTCGCGGTGGGAGTAAGTCTTCGCACCGCTGGCCGGATTGTTGACGTAGACGTTCTTATCGTTGTAGCCCTCGACGACCACATACTGGCCGCCTTCGGTCAGCGCGATCAATGGCGCAGGCAGGGTGAGCAGCTTGGCGATGTTGATGTCGTCGTGGAGGGCGGCCTCCATGCCAAAGGAACTCGCCGCTTTGACGACATTCTCCGGGGCGGCGCCGTCACGGCCCGCGCCGCAGGCCTTGCGCAGCACGTCCTGTTCCAGAAAGAGGCCGTAGGCGCCGAGCACAATGGCCAGCGCCACCGCGCCGGACTCCGTTGTCTCCATCTGGACAATGGTCGGCGTGCGCACGCGTTTCTGCGGCTTGATCGCCACCGCGTTGGGCTTCGGCTGCGGTTGGGTGGGTGGTGCAGATGTTTGAGCCATGTGCAGATCCGATTACCGGCTGATTGGGAGGAACAAACTGATGGGGCGCGTTTCGTCGACGATGACGCGCGCGTCGGTGGCTGTACCGTTGCGCAGGAGGAAGTTTGGACCGCTGGAAGATGACCAGCGATAGCCGGAGGGCGTATCGGCCTCATCCAACTGGACGATCATCCGCAGCACGGGCACGTCCCCGCCCAACGTGGCGGCCATCGCTGTGCCGTCGATGTATGCACCGCCGGTGAGCGCACCCTGGCTGACGGGAAACTCGGAGATTGCGCTGACCTTGCCCATGAGATAGCCGTAGGTGTCCACATCCGCAACTGAGGGCGAAAGCTGCACAGCCATCCCTGGGCTGATCTGCTTGCCGTCGCCCAGGGGTACATAGACGACTGCCAGCAGCGGCATGGTGATGACCTCGATGGTCATGATCTCCGCGCCCTGTCGCACGGGAAAGCCTGGTGGGATGTTGATGCCGGTGACGGTGCCGTCGTCCCCAGCCTTGATCTCGACCTTATCACCGGCTTCCGTTAGCATCGTGGCCACCACATCGCCGGCATGCACCTGGGAGTTCTCGCTGACATCCACCGTGGTGAGGGAGCCGTCGTCGGGCGCGCTGATGTTCTGCACCCCGCCGCGCAGGAGCATCCCATCGCCCGGCACAACCTGGGGGATGACGCCCACGATGCTCCAGACCAGGATGCCGAACACGATGACCAGCAGCGCGACCAACCCGATCCAGATGCGCGGCCCGGTGACGCGCAGCAGATCGTCGAGACCCAGAGCGCCACTCGTATTTTTGGGGGGAGTTGTCGCTGCAGCTGACGCTGCAGTTGGCGTTGCATTCGGCGCTGCGTTCGGCGGTTGTGGTGCAGCCTGCTGCTGCGCCGCGCCAGTTGGTGAAGACAGTTGTGCACTCATACGCCCTCTCATCGTTGCTGCGGTTGCGCCGCCCCACATGCTGGCGGCCATGACCCAAGCGGGGACAAACCAAAGCTCGGGATTTTGCCCAAAAAGGAAACCAATGGCAAGAAAGATCGCAATGCCCAGGGCGACGCCCAGGCAACTGCCCAGATAGAGCCAGCCCAGCCTCAGCCGGCGGGCAAACAGCCAGACCAGCAGCGGCCAGAACAACAGCCAGCCCACCAGCGGCAGCAGACCGCCCAGGAGACCGCCGACGACTGCGCCCCACTCGTGACCGAGCCGCCTACTTGCCAGTTGATAGCCCACCACCGGCGCCGCGCCCAGGAGGATCAGCGCCGCGCCCCACAAGATCGGCTGGTTGGTCGGCAGCAGGGAACTGAACGCAGCAGCCACCAGCGCCGTGAGCGCCCCGCCGTAGAGACCGGCTCGCCAGGGCTGCTCACCGCGCACGTCTGTCCCTTTTCCACTTGTCAGCATCATAGGCGACTCACCGTGTGATCGACAGATCAGGACTTACCTAACAGGGTGTAGTGTATCATACTTTGTCAAACGTCAATTGCTGTAAGGCTGATTGTAAAGCCACCCATCTCAGCACACAGATACAGAGAAACGGAGAGAACACCCCCTGGAATTCCTCTGTTTTTCTCTGCGAGCCTCCGCATCTCCGCGCCTATGCGTCAAAGGGATCTTTTGTTTGACAGGGGCTGATTAGCGCGCAGCGCGCCGCAAATAGACAAACGCGCGCCAATCTGGTACTGTATCGGGTCTGATATGCGAAATTGGGATTGTTTTCACAGGGAATTCAGCTTATGGTAAATCAGCATGAAACGCACAACGGTCTCAGTCATGACGAAAAACTCACCGGCACCCTGGCGGTGAAGGCAGGGCTGGCCCAGATGCTCAAAGGCGGCGTGATCATGGATGTCGTCAACGCGGAGCAGGCGCGCATCGCCGAGGAGGCCGGCGCCTGTGCAGTGATGGCGCTGGAGCGCGTCCCCGCCGACATCCGCCGCGACGGCGGTGTGGCGCGCATGAGCGACCCGCAGATGATCAAAGGCATCATCGCCGCGGTCACCGTCCCGGTGATGGCCAAAGCGCGCATCGGCCACTTCGTCGAAGCGCAGATTTTGCAGGCGCTGGGCGTAGACTACATCGACGAGAGCGAAGTGCTCACTCCCGCGGACGAAGAGAACCACATCAACAAGCATAAGTTCACCGTGCCCTTTGTCTGCGGCGCGCGCAACCTGGGCGAGGCGCTGCGGCGCATCGCCGAAGGCGCGGCGATGATCCGCACCAAGGGCGAAGCCGGCACCGGCAACGTCGTCGAGGCGGTGCGCCATGCCCGCCAGATGAACCGCGACATCCGCCGGCTCCAGAGCATGGACGAGGACGAGATGTTCACCTTTGCCAAGGAGATCCAGGCGCCCTACGAACTGGTGGCGCAGACCGCGGCGCTGGGCCGGCTGCCGGTGGTGAACTTCGCCGCGGGCGGCGTCGCCACGCCGGCCGACGCGGCGCTGATGATGCAGCTCGGCGTCGACGGCGTCTTCGTCGGCTCCGGCATCTTCAAGAGCGGCGACCCGGCCAAGCGCGCCCGCGCCATCGTCCTGGCGGTGACGCACTACAACGACCCGCAAGTCCTGGCCGAAGTGAGCGAAGACCTGGGCGAGCCGATGGTCGGCATCAACATCGACATGCTGGCCGAGAATGAGAAGATGGCCGAGCGGGGATGGTGAGTTGTGAGAGGGTTAGAGGGTGA